>NZ_JBJHPC010000155.1:0-13191 GCF_045257485.1 Streptomyces sp. YS-3
CCCACTCCACCGCGTCGATGCCCGTCCCCCGGCGCCCGCCGTGGGTGGTGACCTCGAAGGTGCCGGAGGGGGTGCGGCGGGCGTCCACCGACAGGACGAGCACCTGGCGCCCGAAGCGCTCCGCGATCTCGCGGATCAGCTCGGGCCGCTCGATCGCCGCCGTGTTGACGCCCACCTTGTCCGCCCCGGCCCGCAGCAGCTTGTCGACGTCCTCCGCCGAGCGGACGCCGCCGCCCACGGTCAGCGGGATGAAGACCTGCTCGGCGGTGCGCCGCACCACGTCGTACGTCGTCTCGCGGTTGCCGGAGGACGCCGTGATGTCCAGGAACGTCAGCTCGTCCGCGCCCTCGGCGTCGTACAGCTTGGCCATCTCCACGGGGTCACCGGCGTCCCGCAGGTTCTGGAAGTTGACGCCTTTCACCACCCGCCCGCCGTCGACGTCCAGGCAGGGGATGACGCGGACCGCGAGGGTCATTCGGGGGCTCCTTCTGGGGCTCCGTCGGGGGCGCCTCGGTAGGCGTCCACTTCCACTTCCACCAGCATGCGCGGATCGATCAGCCCGCTCACGATCACCAGCGTGGCCGCCGGGCGGGCCGCGCCGAAGAGCTCCTTGTGGGCCCTGGACACCTCGTCGATGTCCCGCGCGTGCGTCAGATACATCCGGGTGCGGACCACGGACCCGGCCCCGAGCCCGAACTCCGCGAGCGCGGCGAGGGCGTTCGAGAAGGCCACCTTCGCCTGCTCGTACGGGTCGCCCTCGCCGTACAGCACCGTGCCCCGGAACGGCGTGGTGCCGGCGACGTGCACATGGTCGCCCGCGGCGACGGCGCGCGCGAAACCGATCGTGTCCTCCCAGGGACTGTCACTCTGCACACGCCGTACATCGCTCATCGGGACACAGCCTCCAGGGCCTCTTCGAGGGTGAACGCCTTCGCGTACAGGGCCTTGCCCACGATGGCGCCCTCCACACCCTGCCCCACGAGCCCCGCGATCGCCCGCAGGTCGTCGAGGCTGGAGACGCCGCCGGAGGCCACCACCGGCTTGTCGGTGGCCGCGCAGACGTCGCGCAGCAGCTCCAGGTTGGGGCCGGTAAGCGTGCCGTCCTTGGCGATGTCGGTCACCACGTACCGCGCGCAGCCCTCGGAGTCCAGGCGGGCCAGCGTCTCGTAGAGGTCGCCGCCGTCGCGGGTCCAGCCACGGCCGCGCAGGGTCGTGCCCCGTACGTCCAGACCGACCGCGATCCGGTCGCCGTACTCCGCAATGACCTTGGCGACCCACTCGGGGGTCTCCAGGGCGGCGGTGCCCAGGTTGACGCGGCGGCAGCCGGTGGCGAGCGCGGCCTTGAGGGAGGCGTCGTCGCGGATGCCGCCGGAGAGCTCCACCTTGATGTCCATCGCGCCCGCGACCTCGGCGATCAGCGCGCGGTTGTCGCCGGTGCCGAAGGCCGCGTCGAGGTCCACCAGGTGCAGCCACTCGGCGCCGGAGGCCTGCCAGGCGAGGGCCGCCTGGAGCGGGGAGCCGTAGGAGGTCTCCGAGCCGGACTCGCCGTGCACGAGGCGGACGGCCTGGCCGTCGCGGACGTCGACGGCGGGGAGCAGTTCGAGCTTCGCGGAGGGCTTCACGGAGGGCGTCGCGGACATCACAGGGTTCCGATCCAGTTGGACAGCAGCTGCGCGCCGGCGTCGCCGGACTTCTCGGGGTGGAACTGGGTGGCCCACAGCGCGCCGTTCTCCACCGCGGCCACGAACGGCTCGCCGTGGGTGGCCCAGGTGACCCGGGGCGCGCGGATCTTGGGGTTGGTGACCTCCAGGCTCCAGTCGTGCACCGCGTAGGAGTGCACGAAGTAGAACCGGGCGTCGGCGTCCAGACCCGCGAAGAGCTCGGAGTCCTCGGGGGCCTTGACCGTGTTCCAGCCCATGTGCGGGACGATCGGCGCCCTGAGCGGCTCGACGGTGCCGGGCCACTCGTCCAGGCCCTCGGTCTCCACGCCGTGCTCGATACCGCTGGCGAAGAGGATCTGCATGCCGACGCAGATGCCCATCACTGGCCGCCCGCCGGACAGGCGCCGTCCCACCAGCCAGTCGCCGCGCGCCTCGCGCAGCCCCTGCATACAGGCCGAGAACGCGCCGACACCGGGGACGAGCAGCCCGTCGGCGTTCATGGCCCGGTCGTAGTCGCGGGTGATCTCGACGTCCGCGCCGACGTGGGCGAGGGCCCGCTCGGCGGAGCGCACGTTGCCGAAGCCGTAGTCGAAGACGACGACCTTCTTGACGGGAGTGGCCGTGCTCAATTCCACACCTCCAGGCGGAGGACGCCCGCGGCCAGGCACAGCGCCGAGCTGATCGCGAGCAGCGTGATCAGGCTCTTGGACATGTCCTGCTTGACGAAGGAGTAGACGCCGCCCGCGAGGAAGAGTCCGAGGACGATCAGGATGGAGTTGAGGCCGTTCACAGCGCGCCCTTGGTCGAAGGAAGGATGCCCGCGGCACGCGGGTCGTGCTCGGATGCGTAGCGCAGCGCCCGTGCCAGCGCCTTGAACTGGCACTCCACGATGTGGTGCGCGTTGCGCCCGTACGGGACGTGGACGTGCAGGGCGATCTGCGCCTGCGCCACGAAGGACTCCAGGATGTGCCGGGTCATCGTGGTGTCGTACTCGCCGATCATCGGCGCCATGTTCTCCGGCTCGGTGTGCACCAGGTACGGGCGGCCGGAGAGGTCCACGGTGACCTGGGCGAGGGACTCGTCGAGGGGGACCGTGCAGTTGCCGAAGCGGTAGATGCCGACCTTGTCGCCGAGCGCCTGCTTGAAGGCGGCGCCGAGCGCGAGGGCGGTGTCCTCGATGGTGTGGTGCGAGTCGATGTGCAGGTCGCCGTCGGTCTTGACCGTGAGGTCGAAGAGGCCGTGGCGGCCGAGCTGGTCGAGCATGTGGTCGTAGAAGCCGACCCCGGTCGACACATCGACCTTTCCGGTCCCGTCGAGGTCGATCTCGACGAGGACGGACGTCTCCTTGGTGGTGCGTTCGACACGGCCGACGCGGCTCATGCGCTCTGCTCCTTCTTGAGTTGACGGACCGCGTCCAGGAACGCGTCGTTCTCGGCCGGGGTGCCGGCGGTGACGCGCAGCCACCCGGGCACCCCGTTGTCACGGACCAGGACGCCCTGGTCGAGGATGCGCCGCCAGGCGGTGTGGGAGTCCTCGAAGCGGCCGAACTGGACGAAGTTGGCGTCCGAGTCGGTCACCTCGTACCCCGCCGCGCGCAGCTCGGTGACCAGCCGGTCCCGCTCCCCCTTGAGCTGCTCGACATAGCCGAGCAGCGTGTCGGTGTGCTCCAGGGCCGCGAGCGCGGTCGCCTGGGTGACGGCGGAGAGGTGGTACGGCAGGCGGACGAGCTGGACCGCGTCGACGACCGCCGGGTGGGCGGCGAGATAGCCCAGACGCAGCCCGGCCGCGCCGAAGGCCTTGGACATGGTCCGCGAGACGACCAGGTGGGGGCGGTTCTCGATCAGCGGCAGCAGCGAGGCGCGGTGGCTGAACTCCACGTACGCCTCGTCGACGACCACCAGCGAGGGCTTGGCGGCCTGCGCGGCCTCGTACAGCGCCAGCACCGTCTCGGCCTCGACGGCCGTGCCGGTGGGGTTGTTGGGCGAGGTGATGAAGACGACGTCCGGCCGGTGCCCGGCGATCGCCTCGCGCGCCGCCGCCACGTCGATGGTGAAGTCCTCGTTGCGCGGCCCGGAGATCCAGCCGGTGCCGGTGCCGCGCGCGATGAGGCCGTGCATCGAGTACGAGGGCTCGAAGCCGATGGCGGTGCGGCCGGGGCCGCCGAAGGTCTGCAGCAGTTGCTGGATGACCTCGTTGGAGCCGTTGGCGGCCCAGACGTTCTCGGTGGTGACCGGGTGCCCGGCGGTCCGCGTGAGGTAGCGGGCGAGCTCGGTGCGCAGCTCGACCGCGTCCCGGTCGGGGTAGCGGTTGAGGCCGCGCGCCGCCTCGGCGACCCGCTCCGCGATCCGCTCGACCAGCGGTTCGGGCAGCGGGTACGGGTTCTCGTTGGTGTTGAGCTGGACCGGCACGTCCAGCTGGGGCGCGCCGTAGGGGGACTTGCCGCGCAGCTCCTCGCGTACGGGCAGGTCGTCCAGGGTGAGACGGTCGGTCACTGTCCCGGCACCTTCCATCCACTGTGCCTGTCGAGTTCGCCTTCGGCGAAACGCGCCTTGAGCGCCGCGCCGTGCGCGGGCAGGTCCTCGGCCTCGGCGAGGGTGACCACGTGGTGGGTGACCTCGGCCAGGGCGTCCCGGGTGTAGTCGACGATGTGGATGCCCTTGAGGAAGGACTGCACCGACAGGCCCGAGGAGTGGCAGGCGCAGCCGCCGGTGGGGAGCACGTGGTTGGAGCCCGCGCAGTAGTCGCCGAGGGAGACCGGCGACCAGGGGCCGACGAAGACCGCGCCCGCGTTGCGGACCCGGCCGGCCACGGCGGCGGCGTCGGCGGTCTGGATCTCCAGGTGCTCGGCGCCGTAGGCGTCGACCACCTTCAGGCCCTCCTCCAGGCCGTCGACCAGCACGATCGCGGACTGCTTGCCGGCCAGGGCGGGCCTGATCCGGTCCTCGACGTGCTTGGTGACCGCGATCTGCGACTCCACCTCGCGCTCGACCGCTTCCGCGAGCGCCAGGGAGTCGGTGACCAGGACGGCGGCGGCCATCGGGTCGTGCTCGGCCTGGCTGATCAGGTCGGCGGCGACGTGCGCCGGGTCGGCGGTCTCGTCCGCGAGGACGGCGATCTCGGTCGGCCCGGCCTCGGTGTCGATGCCGATGCGGCCGGTGAAGTAGCGCTTGGCGGCGGCGACCCAGATGTTGCCCGGACCGGTCACCATGTTCGCGGGCGCACACGCGTCGGGTCCGGAGGTGCCGTACGCGAACATCGCGACGGCCTGGGCGCCGCCCGCCGCGTACACCTCGTCCACGCCGAGCAGGGCGCACGCGGCGAGGATCGTCGGGTGCGGCAGGCCGCCGAAGTCCTTCTGCGGCGGGGAGGCCAGCGCGATCGACTCGACGCCCGCCTCCTGCGCCGGGACCACGTTCATGACCACGGAGGACGGGTACACCGACCGGCCGCCGGGCGCGTACAGGCCCACGCGCTCGACCGGCACCCACTTCTCGGTGACCGTGCCGCCGGGGACGACCTGGGTGGTGTGCTCGGTGCGGCGCTGGGCGCGGTGCACGATCCTGGCGCGCCGGATGGACTCCTCCAGGGCCGCCCTGACCTGCGGGTCGAGCTGCTCCAGGGCCTCGGTGAGCGCCTCGGCGGGGACCCGGATCCGCTCCAGGGTCACGCCGTCGAACTTCTCCGCGTACTCGATCAGCGCCGCCGTGCCGCGATGATGCACGTCCTCGCAGATGGGCCGCACCTTCTCCAGGGCGGCTGCCACGTCGAACTCGGCACGGGGCAGCAGGTCGCGCAGGGCGCCACCCTCGGGGAGGGCGTTGCCGCGCAGATCGATTCGAGAGATCACGGAACCAATTCTCTCAGACCACATCCCGCCACCGGACGCCCGTATCACTGGCTGATACATATCCCGCCCGCCCCGGAGCCGGGCCGTGACCACTAGCGTTCACTCCGTTACACACGCATGTACAGCCCGCACACGACCGCGCGGGGTGAGCAGGGGACAGGGGGACGGCAGTGACCGAGGCGCCGGATGTCGCTGTGGCGCCGGACTGGTTCAGTCCGGTGGAGCTCGGGATGTGGGAGGCCTTCCGCAACGGCAGCACCTACGACCTGAGCAGCCGCAACCGGGTGCGGGACGACCCGTTCTCCGGGCGCGTCTGGGGGCCCGAGCGCTATGTGAAGGCCCGGGCGGTGGCGCTGCTGCTGCTCAGCGGGCCGCCGGCGCTGCCCGGCCGGGTGGCGGCGCTGAAGCTGAACGGGGTGCAGATCACCGGGACGCTCAATCTGTCGGGCGGCACGGTCACGCCGTACGTGGAGCTGACCAACTGCCGGTTCGAGGGCGAGGTGCTGATGCCGGAGTGCCGGGTCACCACCGTACGGATGGTGAACTGCGCGATCCCGCGGATCGAGGCGGCCCGCCTGCAGACCGAGGGCGATCTGCACCTGCCGCGCTGCCGCATCGCCCGCGGCATCCGGCTGACCGACGCCCACATCGGCACCGATCTGCTGCTCAACGAGGCCGTGATCCGCGGCGACCGCAAGGGCCGCTCGATCGCCGCGGACGGCCTCTCGGTCGCCCAGGACCTCCAGGCCGAGCTGATCGAGTCGTACGGGGAGGTGAGCCTGCGGGCGGCGAACGTGGGCGTGACGCTGAGCCTGCGCGGCAGCCGGCTGGTGAACCCCGACGGGCGGCGCGCGCTGAACGCCCCCCAGCTGACCGTGGAGCGCACGCTCTACATGACGGCGGCGGCCGTCTCGCCCGGCGCCACCGAGACCACCACACCGCCGTACGGGACGACCTACACGGGCACCCCGGCCCGCGGCACCCGGGTCCAGCCGTTCGTCTGCGAGGGCGGGCTGCGCCTGGACGACGGCCGGTTCGGGGACGCCGTCGACTTCCAGAGCGCGCGCTTCGTGATGCGGGACTACCAGGAGGTGTCGCTGCGCCGGGTGCAGACACCGGAGCTGCGCTTCCTCGGGGAGCGGCCGGAGCGCGGGCGGGTGGTGCTCTCGGGCGCCCGGGTGGTGAACCTCGTCGACATGTCGACGAGCTGGCCGGGTCCTGGCGGGCTCGCGATGGGCGGCTTCAGCTACGACAACCTGATCCCGCGCGGGCTGTTCCCGCTGACCAGACGGCTGGAGTGGGTGGGGGCGGCGACTCCGGAGTACGCGCCGGAGCCGTACGAGCGGCTCGCCACCGTGCTGCGCAACAGCGGGGAGGACGCGGACGCGCGCGAGGTGCTGCTCGCCAAGCAGCGCCGGCGCCGCGAGACCCTGCCGCTGGCCGGGAAGGCGTGGGGCGTGCTCCAGGACGTCACCGTCGCCTACGGCTACCGGCCCGGCCGGGCTGCGCTGTGGATGGCGGTGCTGTGGGCGATGGGCGCGCTGGCGTTCTCGCACTACGACCCGCAGCCGATCAAGCCGGACGAGCACCCGGACTGGAACGCCTCCCTGTACGCCCTCGATCTCCTCATCCCGGTGATCAATCTGGGGCAGGACGGCTACTGGAAGCTGCACGGCAGCTGGCAGTGGGTCTCCGCGGTACTCATCGTGCTCGGCTGGATCCTCGCCACCACCGTGGCGGCGGGCGCCTCGCGACTGCTGCGGCGTGGCTGAAATTTGCCGGTCCTTGACCTGCCCCCGTACAACCGTCACGGCCGCCACACACTCTTCACCGCACACCACTGGCGGAGCTCCCACCTGCGGTTTTGAATGGTTCGCACCATGTCATTCGTACGCGCCCTGCTCCGTGCCGCCCGTGCGGGCAGGCACACCCCGCAGCCCGCCGCCGACCTCCCGGCCGACGAGGATCTGCTCCTCGACGCGCCGGACGGGCGGCTCGGCCCCGCGCTGGTGTCCGCCGCCGGGGGCGACTTCGCGGGCGCGGCCGAGCTCCTGGCCACCACCCGGGAGTCGGCCGAGTGGGAGAACCGCGACCGCTACACCATGCGGCTGGCCGCCTTCGCCGTCAGCCGCCCGGACTGGCTCGCCGACTGGCTGGCCGCCGCGCCCCGGGACCCGGACGCGCTGCTGGTCAAGGCGGAGCTGGCGATCGTACGGGCGTGGGGTTCGCCGGCCCGCGCCGAGCTGCTGCGCGAGATCGCCCCGCTGATCGACGCGGCGGCCTCGGCCGAGCCCGCGGACCCGGTGCCGTGGCGCATCGCGCTGGACCACGCGCGCGGCACCCACGCCCCGCACACCGTCTTCGAGTCGCTGTGGGCGGAGGCGGTCGGCCGCTCCTCGCACCACTACGGCTGCCACGTCGCGGCCCTCCAGTACCTCTCGGCGCAGTGGTACGGCTCGCACCGGGAGTGCTTCGGCTTCGCCGAGGAGGCCGCGGCGGACGCGCTGCCCGGCTCGCTGGTCCAGGCGCTGCCGGTGCGGGCCGCGTTCGCCTGCCTGGCCGCCGGCACCACCGGGGCGCCGACCGGGCGCCAGAGCCCGCGGGAGCTGTTCGGCGACCGGATCGACGCGGCGGCCGACCTCGCCATCGCGCTCTCCGCCGCGTACGAGCCGGGCGACCCGTGGCCCGCCGAGGTGCGCAATCTGCTGGCGTACGTCCTGGTCGTACGGGAGCGGTGGGAAGAGGCCCTGGAGCAGTTCGGCCGGATCGGGCCCTATGCCACGGCGTTCCCCTGGGCGCGGCTCGACGACGATCCGCTGGGCCGGTTCACCGAGCTGCGCGACGAGGCCCGCCGGCGGGTGGCGGCGCGGAAGCCGGGGCGCGAGAGGGGTCCCGCGGGCATCGCGGTCGCCCCCCTGGGCGCCCTGGGACGGCCGCCCGCGCCCGTGCCCGGCCGGGCCGCCGGGCCCCCCGGCGCGGGCGCCCTGGGCAAGCCCGGACGCAGCCGGTCCGGCGACCATTACGCTTGAGCGTTGTGACCACCGCTCGCCTCCCCCTCTTTCCGCTCAACTCGGTCCTGTTCCCCGGGCTCGTCCTGCCGCTGAACGTCTTCGAGGAGCGCTATCGCGCCATGATGCGCGATCTGCTGAAGTCCGGCCCGGACTCCGGCGCCGACCCGGACGACGACGAGCCGCGACGGTTCGCCGTGGTCGCGATCCGCGACGGCCGGGAGGTCGCGCCGACCGGTCCCGGGATGCCCGACCAGACGTCCGTCCCCGAGAAGGGTCCGGCGGCCGGCTTCGGCCCCGACCCGATCCAGGCGTTCCACCAGGTGGGATGTATCGCGGACGCGGCGACGATCCGGGAGCGCGCGGACGGCAGCTTCGAGGTCCTGGCGACCGGGACGACCCGGGTCAAGCTCCTCTCGGTCGACGCGAGCGGCCCCTATCTGACGGCCGAGCTGGAAGAGCTGCCCGAGGAGCCGGGCGAGGAGGCCGGGGCGCTGGCGGAGGGCGTGCTGCGGGCGTTCCGGGCGTACCAGAAGCGGCTGGCCGGGGCCCGGGAGCGCTCGGTGACCGGCTCGGCCGAGCTGCCCGACGAGCCCTCGGTGGTCTCCTATCTGGTCGCGGCGGCGGCGGTGCTCGACGTCCCCGCGAAGCAGCGGCTGCTCCAGGCGCCGGACACGGCGACGCGGCTGCGGGAGGAGCTGACGCTGCTGCGCGCGGAGACGGCGGTGATCCGCCACCTCCCGTCGCTCCCCGCGGTGGAACTGACCCGCTCCCCCACCAGCCCCAACTGACACGAGGACCGGCAGGTTGGCCAAGAAGAAGGCGGCCGGGGGCACCCCGGCGACGGTGGCACTGACGGCGGCGGGCGCCGCGTTCACCGTGCACGCGTACGAGCACGACCCGTCCTCCGCGTCGTACGGGGAGGAGGCGGCGCGGGCGCTGGGCGTCTCCCCCGACCGCGTCTTCAAGACGCTGGTGGCGGACGTCGACGGCGAGCTGACCGTGGCGGTGGTCCCGGTGGCGGGCTCCCTGGACCTCAAGGCGCTGGCGGCGGCGGTCGGGGGGAAGCGGGCGGCGATGGCGGACCCGGCGGCGGCCGAGCGCACGACGGGCTACGTCCGGGGCGGCATCTCACCGCTCGGCCAGCGCCGCCGGCTGCGCACGGTCGTGGACGCGTCGGCGTCGGCGCACACCACGATCTGCGTCTCGGCGGGCAGGCGCGGCCTTGAGGTCGAGCTGTCCCCGGACGACCTGGTGTCGCTGACGGGGGCGGTACTGGCGCCGGTGGGCCGTTCCTGACGGGGATGTCCGGTAATCCCCCTGGACACTTCGCCGCGGGGCGAGCAGGTTGCCCCCATGTCGAAACGAACCCGCAAACGGAAGTGGCGCGTACGCAAGGGCAGGGCGAACCACGGCCGCCGCCCGGCATAGGTTCTGCCCGGGGTTCGCCTGCGGGCCGGTGGGTGGCTGGTCGCGCAGTTCCCCGCGCCCCTTCAGGGCTTGGTTTTGTCTGCGGGGCGGTGGGTGGCTGGTCGCGCAGTTCCCCGCGCCCCTTGGGTGGTCCCCGCACCCGGCGAACTCAGCTCAGCCACCGGTTTTCAGGGGCGCGGGGAACTGCGCGACCAGCCCCCGCAGGGTCACAGCTCCGGCGCCGGCCAAATTTCCGGGTCCCGCGGAGCGAACAGCGCCGTCAGCCCCAGATGCGCCCCCATCGCCGCCAGAGGCCACGCCAACAACGCCCCCTTCGCGTTCAGCCGGAGCGGCGCGTCGAAGACGACCCCCTTGCCCGCCGCCCGCGCCGCCGCGACCACGTCGTCCGTGGGCCCGAGCCACTCCCCCAGCTCCATGGCCACCCAGGAGCCGAGCAGGGCCCCGGCCGCGAGCCCCACCACCACCGGGATGCCGCCGCGCTTGCGCAGCAGGAAGACGAGCGCCGCGCACACCACGCCGAACCCCAGCGCGAGCAGGATGAACGTTCCGTCCGCCCCGATCGCCTCCTCGCCCTCGGTGTCCTTCAGGAACACCGCCTTGTCGTCGGAGACGAGCGGCACCCGGGGCGCCAGCCAGACCCAGAGCAGCCCGAGCAGCACGCCCGTGACCGCCACCGCGACCGCCGCGACCACGGCGTCCCGCAGCTCCGTCCTCATCGCGGTGCCCTCCTCGCTCGCCGGGGCCCCGGGGCCCTCGGCGCCCGGGCCGGAACGGGGGTGTACGGAGTCCTGCCAGGCGTCGTCGTCCGGCGGCGGCTGGTGAGGCGGAGTCAGAGGTGCGGTCACCCCGCCATCGTGCCAGGCGCTCCTGTGCGGCGCCTCACCGGGAGACCGCCGCCCGCCGGTACGCCCATGTCGCCACGAGCAGCGACACCACCCCGACGCCCGCGCAGACCGCGAGGTCGAGCCCGATGACGGCCCAGTCGGGGTGGGCGCCGAAGCTGTGCGCGAAGGCCTCCACCCCGTACGTGGAAGGCAGCAGATCACGTGCGTACGCGATGGGTCCGGGCAGCCGGTCGGCCGGCAGGACACCGAGCAGCAGCGCCGCCGACATGCCCAACTGGCCCAGCAGGGTGGCGAGTTCCTGGCGCGGGGCCAGCAGTCCGAGGGCCGCGCCGAGTCCGGCGAGCGCGGCGCCCGCCAGCGGGATGACCGCGGCGAGCACCCACAGGTGCGCCATCGGGAGCCCGAACAGGACGCAGCCGGTGACCGCCGTGACGAGCGTCCCCGGCACCGTGAACGAGGCGTACGCGGCGGCCGTGCCCAGCACCACGGAGGCGGGCGGCACCGGCAGGGTCGCGTAGTGGTCGAGCCCGCCGCCCGCCCGCAGGTGTCCGAAGTACTGCGCGAGCAGGTTGAGCGCGACGAAGGCCACCACCAGGACGCTCGACCCGGCGACCACGGCCCGCGCCTCGTTCCCGCCGTCCACGACCCCCCGCATCAGGACCATGATCCCGATCGACTGGAAGGTCGCCACGAAGAGCAGCGGGATGCGGGCCACCCTGGCCCGGGAGAGCTGGGCCCGGTAGACGGCCGCGAGGGCGGGCAGCAGCCGTGCCCGGGGCGCGAGCGGCGCGGCGTCCCCGGCCGGCCGCGCCGGGGCGGCGACCGCCTCCGCGGGAGCCTCCACGGAAACCTCCAGGGGAATCGCGCTCACGCCTTCACCAGACCTTCCGTACGGCCGCCGAGGGCGAGGTAGACGTCTTCCAGGCTCGGCGTGGCCAGGGTGAAGTCGTCGAGGGCGGCGAACGCGGGGCCGCCGGTGACCGCCGCGACGGCGGCGCGCGCGGCGTCGGGGCCGAGCCGCAGCACCCAGCGCCGCCCGGACTCCTGGGCGTCCGCCCGCAGCGCCGCAACCTCGGGAAGTTCGACGGGCGCCCGCTCGCGCCACACCAGCTCGACCCGGACCTCGGAGGCGACCCGTTCCTTCAGGCCCGCCGGGGTGTCGCAGGCGATGACCTTGCCGCGGTCGAGGACGGCGACCCGGTCGAGTACGGTCTCGGCCTCGATGACGTTGTGGGTGACGAGCAGCACGGTCGCGCCGCGCTCGGCCCGGCGGCGGTCCACGGCTGCCCAGACGGCCCGCCGGGCCACCGGGTCCATGCCGGTGGTCGGCTCGTCGAGGACCAGCACGGGCCGTTCGCCGACGAGCGCCGCGGCGACGCAGGCGAGCCGCCGCTGTCCGCCGGAGAGCTTCTTCAGGGGCCGCCCGGCGAGCGCGGCCAGCCCGAGCTCCTCCAGTACGGCGTCGCGCTCGGCGCGCGCGGCCCGGGCGGTGAGCCCGCGCAGCCGGCCGGTGGTCTCGGCGGCGAGCGCCACGGTCAGCTCGTCCAGGGCGGTGGACTCCTGCCCGAGGTAGCCGATCAGCCGGGCGGCCCGCTCGGGGTGGCGCACCAGGTCGTGCCCGAGGACGTCGACGCTGCCGGAGTCCGGCCGCATCAGACCGGTGAGCTGGCGCACCAGGGTCGACTTGCCCGCGCCGTTGGGCCCGAGCAGGCCGAAGATCTCGCCGCGTCCCACGTCGAGGTCGATCCCGTCGGTGGCCCTGATCTCGGGCGTACCGGCCGAGCCGCGCCGTCCGCGCCCGGCGGGGTACGTCTTGGTGAGGCCCCGCACCGTGCAAACGGTGCCGGCCCGCGCCGCTGCTGTGCCGGTACTCACGGACAACGAGCCTACGGGGTCGGCCGGGCCGTGCTGCCCCCGGACCCCCGTTTGGTTCCGTTGACCGAACGACCGCGCGGGCGCGGACCCGCCCCGGGGGCGCCTCAGTCCGCGACCGGGGCCCGCTCGGCCGCCGCCCTGACGTCGATCTCCCGCCAGAACCCGGCCCGGATCGCGTACCGGTCGTGCTCGTCGATCTGGTCGTCCTTGTGGGCGAGCAGCCCGAACCGGGCCGCGTACCGCAGCAGTTCGCCGTCGATGCGGTGCGGGATGCGCGGGTACATCGTGGACAGCTTCTGTACGTGGGTGGTCTCCGGCAGCCGCTCCATCCAGCGGCGCGCGAAGACCTGCCCCACCTCGTACGGGTCGCCGCCGACGGTGGTGATGTCCTCCTCGCGGTCCGCCCAGCGCTGTTCGGCGCTGGTCAGCTGGGCGAGGGTGGGCAGGGAGGCGGTCTCGGGGGACTCGCCGAGCGCGGCTCCCGGCCGCTCCACCCACCCTTTGTCGGAGGACCAGCGCAGGGT
>NZ_JBJHPC010000156.1:0-13067 GCF_045257485.1 Streptomyces sp. YS-3
GTCCCCGCTGACGGCCCTCACCCGTTCGCACCTCTCTGATCGCCGTAGTGCGATCACGCCCTTACCGTGCCTACAGGTGGCACGCAGGGCATTGGAGGGAGCGCGATGGGGCAGGAAGAGGGCGGCTCGGAGCACCGGAGGCGGTCGCCGTGGGGAGCGCTCGCCCTGGTGATGCTCACCGGTCTGGCTCTGATGCGGAACGGCGCGGACGTCACGATGGGCCCCCCGCAGCCCGCGGCGGCAGCCGCGCTGTCGGGCAGGCCGGAGGTGTTCGTCCCCGCCAGCTCCGGCGCCCCCGTCGAGCCGCTGGAGTACGCGCCGGTCTCCCGGGTGAAGATCGACGCGCTGAAGGTCGACGCCCCGGTCATCGAGGTCGGCATCGACCAGGACGGCTGGGTGCAGGCACCGCCGCCGGACGACCCCAATCTGGCGGGCTGGTACCAGAACGCGATCGCGCCCGGCCAGCGCGGCACCGCCGTCATGGTCGGCCACGTCGACACCCGGCGCGGCCCCGCCGTCTTCTACGGCCTGGGCTCGCTCAAGAAGGGCAACCACATCGAGGTGACCCGCTACGACGGGCACGTGGCCGTCTTCGAGGTGTACGGCGTCGAGGTGTACGACAAGAACAACTTCCCGGGTGCCCGGGTGTACGGCGACACCGGGCACCCGGAGCTGCGGGTGATCACCTGCGGCGGGGGCTTCACCCGGGCCAGGGGCTACGACGGCAACGTGGTCGTCTACGCCCGGATGGTCGCCGCCCGCTGAACCCCGGCGCCGTCAGCGCCGCTTGGGCGGTACGCGCAGACGGTAGCCCGAGCCGAGCAGCCAGGGCAGATAGGTGCGCAGCGCCGCCACGCTCTGCGAGCGGTCGCCGCCGGCGTCGTGCGAGAGCACCACGACCCCCGGGGCGGCCCCCTCCCGGACCCGGCGCACGATCGTGTCGGTGCCGGGGGTCGTCCAGTCGAGGGTGTCGAGCGTCCAGGCCATCGGCTCCATGCCCAGCTCGGCGCCGATCTGGAAGGAGTTGCGGTTCCAGGCGCCGTAGGGGGCGCGGAACCACTGCGGGCGTTCGCCCACCACCTCGTCGATCACCTCGCTGGTGCGGGTCATCTCGTCGCGTACCGCGTCCCGGGACATCTTGATGAGCAGCGGATGGGTCCAGGAGTGGTTGCCGATCACATGCCCGTCGTCGTGCATCTCGCGCAGCAGGTCCCGGTTGTCGGTGGCCATCTCGCCGCAGACGAAGAACATCGCGCGTACGTCGTGCTCGCGCAGGGTCCGCAGGATCTGCGGGGTGTAGCGCGGGTCGGGGCCGTCGTCGAAGCTCAGCACCATGGTCTGCGGACCGAGCTCGGGCATGCTCAGGAACGGCCGGTGCCGCACGGGCGGCAGCGCCGTGCGGTAGTGCGGCGGTGCCTCGGCGGTCATGGGCTCCAGACGGTACGCGGTGGACTTCAGCCGGGGCGCGGCGGCCTGCGGCCCGGCGGCGGGTCCGGCCGACGCTCCGGCGGCCCCGCCCGGCGGCGGGCCGGCGTCCTCGGCGGTCAGCAGCCGCACGGCGGCGGCGGCTCCCAGACAGGCGCCGACGCGCAGCAGCGTACGCCGTCCCGGTAGGATCTCATCCTTTTTCATGACCCATGGCTCGCACGGTGAACGGCGTCGGCGGCTGAAGCGCACCGCCCGCGCGGCCGAAAACACCCGTTGGGGTGTACCGGCGCGGTCCGGGGTGACGGATGGCTCAGTGGCGGCGCACCAGCGGGAACGGCAGGGTCTCCCGGATCGTCAGACCGGTGAGGAACATGACGAGCCGGTCCACACCGATGCCGAGCCCGCCGGTGGGCGGCATGGCGTACTCGAGCGCGTCGAGGAACTCCTCGTCGAGCTCCATCGCCTCCGGGTCGCCGCCCGCCGCGAGCAGCGACTGCGCGGTGAGGCGGCGCCGCTGTTCCACCGGGTCGGTCAACTCGGAGTAGGCGGTGCCGAGTTCGGTACCGAAGGCCACCAGGTCCCAGCGCTCGGCCAGCCGGGGGTCGTGGCGGTGCTGGCGGGTGAGCGGCGAGACATCGGTGGGGAAGTCCTTGTAGAAGGTGGGCAGCTGGGTCCGCTCCTCGACCAGCCGTTCGTACATCTCCAGGACCACGTCGCCGCGGCTGTTCTCGGGGGTGTGCGGGACGCCGGCCCGGTCGCACAGCGAGCGCAGGCGCGGCTCGTCGGTGTCCGCTCCGACCTCCTCGCCCAGCGCCTCGGAGAGCGCCCCGTAGACCGTCTTGACCGGCCAGGGGCCGGAGATGTCGTGCCGGGCCAGCCGTCCGTCGGGGCCGGCCCGGTGCGCCACGGCCTGGCCGAAGGCGGCGGTGGCCGCGCCCTGGATGAGCTCGCGGGTCAGATCGAGCATCACGTCGTAGTCGGCGTAGGCCTGGTAGGCCTCCAGCATCGTGAACTCGGGGTTGTGCTTGTAGGAGACGCCCTCGTTGCGGAAGGTGCGGCCCATCTCGAACACCTTCTCGACCCCGCCGACGCACAGCCGCTTCAGATACAGCTCGGGGGCGATCCGCAGATACAGGTCCAGGTCGTAGGCGTTGATGTGGGTGGTGAACGGGCGGGCGTTGGCGCCGCCGTGGATCTGCTGGAGCATCGGGGTCTCGACCTCCAGATAGCCGCGCTCCAGCAGCCCCTGGCGCAGCGCCTGGACGGCGGTGGAGCGGGCCCGTACGACGTCACGCGCCTCGGGGCGGGCCACCAGGTCGAGGTAGCGGCGGCGCACCCGGGCCTCGGGATCGGCCAGGCCGAGCCGTTTGTCGGGCAGCGGGCGCAGACACTTGCCCGTCATCTGCCAGCCGGTGACGAAGAGCGAGTACTCGCCCTTCCCGGTGGCGTCGGTGGTACCGGTGGCGCTGATGTGGTCGCCGAGGTCGACGTCGCGGGTGAAGCGGTCGAGGACGTCCGCCCCCGTGCCGTCCCGGGTGAGGACGAGCTGGAGGTCGCCGGACCAGTCGCGCAGCACGGCGAAGACGACCCCGCCGAAGTCGCGTACGGCCATCACGCGCCCGGCGACCGTGGCGGCCGTGCCCGCTCCGGACTCGCGCAGTCCGGCGAGGGTGTGCGTACGGGCCGGGACGACCACGGGGTACGGCTCGGCGCCCTCGGCGCGCAGCCGCTCCAGCTTGCGGTGGCGCACCCGCACCTGCTCGGGCAGCCGCTGCTCCCCCGCGCCCTCGGCGCCCGGCGCGGGCAGCCCGAGCGCCTCGATGGAGGGCAGGCCCGCGGTGCTGCCGGGGCTGGTGACACCGCTGGGGTGCCCCTTGCCCCAGAGCTTGCGCAGACTGGGCACCGAGACGAAGCCCTCGGCGATGCCGGAGGCCAGGCCCACCCGGGCGAGCGAGCCGGCGTCCCCGTAGCAGAGGAAGCGCGGGAACCACTGCGGCTGGTACTTCACGTTCGACCGGTACAGCGCCTCCAGCTGCCACCACTTGGAGAAGAACAGCAGCAGCCTGCGCCACAGCCGCAGCACCGGCCCGGCGCCGATCCGGGCGCCCTCCTCGAAGGCCGAGCGGAACACCGCGAAGTTGAGAGAGATCCGCCGTACGCCCAGCTTCGGGGCGTACGCGCAGAGCTCGGCCACCATGAACTCCATGACGCCGTTGGGCGCGCTGCGGTCCCGCCGCATCAGGTCGAGGGAGATGCCGTCGGGGCCCCAGGGCACGAACGAGAGCAGGGCGATGAGCCGGCCCTCTGCGTCGAAGGCCTCCACCAGGAGGCAGTCCCCGTCGGCCGGGTCGCCGAGCCGGTCCAGCGCCATGGAGAAGCCGCGTTCGGTCTCGGTGTCCCGCCAGGCGTCGGCCCGGTCGACGATCTGGCCCATCTCCTCGTCGGTGAGCGCCGAGTGGCGGCGGATGCGTGTGGTGGCGCCGGTCCGTGCGACGCGGCGCACCGCCTGGCGGGTCACCCGCATCTCGCGGCCGTCCAGGTCGAACCGGGCCACGTGCAGGATCGCCTCGTCGCCCAGTTGCATGGCGCCCAGCCCGTACCGCGCGTAGACGGTGGCGCCCTCCGTGGAGGCGCCCATCACGGCGGGCGCCCAGGCGTACTTCCTCGCCACGTCCAGCCAGGCGGCGATGGCGGGCCCCCACGCCTCGGGGTCGCCCACCGGGTCGCCGCTGGCCAGCGCGACCCCGGCCTCCACCCGGTAGGTGACGGCCGCCTTGCCGCTGGGCGAGAACACGACGGCCTTGTCACGGCGGGTGGCGAAGTAGCCGAGCGAGTCGTCGCGGCCGTAGGCGCGCAGCAGGGCGCGGATGCGGGGCTCCTCGTCGCCGTGGAGCGCGGCCTCCATGCGCTGCGAGCGGAAGAGCGTGGTGGCGGCGCTGAGCAGCGCGATGGCGCCGAACAGGCCGAGGAAGAAGAAGAGCGGGCGCGGCGGGCGGCCGTCGAACTGGCCGCCGGAGGCGAGTCCGCCGAGCACCCGGTTGGTCGCCCACAGCAGCCGCTGGCCGCGCGGGAGGGTGCCGGGGAAGATCTCCACCAGCGCCCAGCCGGCCAGGACGCCCGCGCCGAGCCCCAGGAGCAGGACGAGCAGCGCCCGGTGGACGGCGCCGCGCCGGGTCTCGGCGTAGAACTCGCCGCGCGCCAGGATCAGCACGACCAGCGCGGCCCCGCAGACGAGTCCGTTGGCGGCCCACATCCACTCCGTGACGGCGACCAGCAGCGCGTCGGTGAGGAAGAGCAGTCCGAGGTAGCCGACCACCAGCCACCAGGCGACCTTCTTGCGGGCGCCGATGGCGGCGGCGAGCAGCAGCAGGAAGACGGCGTAGGCGAGGTTGGCGCTGACGGGGACGGTGACCCGGTCGAGGAACCAGGCGACGGGCCGCAGCAGCCGGCGCAGGGCGGGCACCAGCGCGATCGCCCCGCAGAACAGCCCGAGCCCGGCGAAGAACATCGCGAAGGCCTCCGGCACCCGGCTCAGGAACCGGGACCGCGCGGGCGGCCGTGCCCGTGCCGGTATGGGCGTCTCCTCGCTGACACTCATGCCTCGCACTCTAGGGAGCGGCACGCCGGGCCGCCTGTCGGGCGCGTTCGGGCGTGGGGCTAGCCTCGGTGGTGTGACAGCACCCTTCGAACGCGGTACGGACGGCCCCAAGGTCATCGTCGTCGGGGTGGACGGCTCCGACTCCTCGCTGCGCGCGGCGGCGTACGCCAGCGGTCTGGCGCGGCGGCAGAACGCGCTGCTCGCGGTGGTCTACGTGCAGCCCCTGGTGCCCGCGGGCGCCGCGATGGGGGCGCCGGTGCCCGACACCACCGGGGAGATCGCCGAGGGCCTTGCCCAGGAGATCCGCGCGGCGGCGGAACGGGTGAAGGACCTGTGGACCGTGCGCTGGGAGTTCCACACCCTGCGCGGCGACGCCTACGGGGGTCTGGTGACGGCCGCCGACGAGCTCAAGGCGGACGCGGTGGTGGTCGGCGCCTCGGAGTCGGCGGGCCACCGGTTCGTCGGCTCGGTGGCGGTCCGCCTGGTGAAGGCGGGCCGCTGGCCGGTGACGGTGGTGCCGTAGCCGTTGTCGGGGGCCCGGCTTTCAGGGGCGTGGCCCCCGGCGGATGTCTAGCGCGTCGCCATCTTCAGGCCGTCCCGCGCCGCCCCGCGCCCCAGCACCGCCTCGCGGATCTCCGTCTGGGCCGTGCGGTAGTCCTCCCGGTCCGGTGAGGTGCTCAGGGCCCGGGGGAGGTCGACGACCCGGCCGCGCTCCACGTCGGTCCACTGCGGGATGAACTCCGCCCTGGTGACCTCCCAGCGCGCCCCCGCCCGCGCGGGCGGCGCGAAGGTGAAGCGGGCGATGGAGCTCATGTTGCCGCGCGGATCGCGCGCGCCGGAGTCGTTGAACATCTCCCCCGCGATCTGGTCGCCCTCGCCGTAGACGATCCAGGTGCCGTTGACCTTCTCGTACGCCTGGGGGATGTGCGCGTGCGTGCCCAGGATCAGGTCGATGTCGGGGCGGCCGGCCGTGCGCGAGGCGGTGAGGGCCTTGCCCAGGCTCAGTTGCCGCTCGTCGGGCTCGGTCTGCCACTCGGTGCCCCAGTGGAGGCTGACGACGACCACGTCGGCCCCGGCCCGGCGGGCGGCCCGGGCATCCGCGACGATCTTGTGCTCGTCGATGAGGTGGACGGCCCAGGGCTGCCCGTCGGGCATCGGGTAGCCGTTGGTGTCGTAGGTGTACGCCAGCTGGGCGACCTTGGCGCCGCCCGCCTCCAGGAGCGCGGGGCTCGCGGACTCGACGGCGGTGCGGCCCGATCCGGTGTGCTGCAGGCCCGCCTTGTCGAAGGCCCGCAGGGTCCGGGCGATCCCGGCGGCCCCGTCGTCGAGGCTGTGGTTGGACGCGGTCGAGCAGGAGTCGTACCCGGTGGCCTTGAGCGCGGCGGCCACCTGGGGCGGCGACGTGAACGCGGGATAGCCGGCGAAGGGCCCGCCGTCCGGCCCGTACACCGTCTCCATATGACAGATCGCCAGGTCCGCCCGGGAGATCACCGGTTTGACGCCGGCCAGCATCGGCCGGAAGTCGTAGCCGTCCCCGCCCGCGTCGGCGGCGGCCCGCTCGATGACCGAGGAGTGCGGCAGTACGTCCCCGGTGGCGACCAGCGTGAAGGGGCGCGGCGCCGCGGTGGCCGCGCCGCCCGCGGGCGAGGGCGTGCCGGGGCGCTCGGAGTCCTGGTGGTGCGGCAGGCGCGCGGGGGCCGGGTGCTCCGCCGTACAGCCGGCGGTCGCGGCGGCGACGAGGGCCGCGAGGGCCGCCACCCGCCGGCTCGTTCTGCTGGTCATGGCACCGGACTCCAGAGGTCGGGTCGGAATTGCCTGATTGATTATCAGATATCCATATAATGCACATCCCTACCGTTTCCCCAACCGTTCACCGCACCACTCGCCGCTCCATTCGACCGTTCGTCGCACGCCGGGGTCCGGCGGCTGTCCCTCCGCGCCCGACTGCGCTCGGATACGGGCTGCGGCCTGCGGACTTCTCGGGAAGGGAGCACCACGGTGAGTACGGGATTCTCGGACGCTGCCCCACGGAGCGCGGCGCCGCCGCGGCGCTACACCCGCGAACCGGAGCTCGCGGCGCTCCAGCGCGAGCACGGCCCCGCCCTGATGCACTTCCTGCTCGGCCTCACCTACGGTGACCGCCAGCGCGCCGAGGACCTGCTCCAGGAGACGCTGGTACGCGCCTGGCAGCACCCGGAGGCACTGGAGGGCCCGTACGCCTCGATGCGGCCCTGGCTGTTCACCGTCGGCCGGCGGCTGGCGATCGATGCCCGCAGGAGCCGGCGGGCGCGGCCGGCCGAGGTGCACGACGCCGTACTGGACGCGCGCGTGGAGGCGGAGGACGACCACGCCGAGCGCTCGGCCGCGGCACTGGACGTACGGGACGCGGTGCGCACGCTGAGCCCCGAGCACCGCGCGGTGCTGACGGAGATCTACTTCCGGGGGCTGAGCGTGGCGGAGGCGGCCGAGGTCCTGGGGGTGCCGTGCGGGACCGTCAAGTCCCGTTCGTACTATGCTCTGCGGGCCCTGGCGCGGGTCCTGCCGGGCTACTCGTCCGGCGGCCCGTCCGCCAGGTCCTCCTCGGAGAGCAGGGCGAGCATCGAGGGTGTCTCCGCGACCTCCAGGTAGGCCGCGCGGCAGCCCGGGCAGATGCGCAGATGACCGGCGACCCGGCGGTCCTCGTCCCGCGCGAGGGCGCCGAGGACGTACGCGCCGAGCAGCTGCCGCACATGCATGGGCACCTCGTGGGGGACGACGGATCCTGCCCTTCTGGCCACGGCGGGCGCGCGCCCCCGGTTCAATGCTCCCTGGAGCTCCCTGGAGCGCCTGGACAGTCGATGAAAGAGGCGAGACGGAATGCGTCCGGAGGGTACGAACGGGACCAGTGGTGGAGAGCTGCTGGTGCCGATGGCATGGATGTACGCGGAGTACATCGCCGACGAATTACTGCGCACCGGCGATCTCATGCCGCCGACGACGCTCGAATTCAGGGCCGGACGCAACGCCTTGGCGTTGACGATCTTCCTGTCGGACGGCGCGGTCGGCGGCGCGCGGGTGGTGGCGCGGCTCGACGAGTGGAGTGCGCTGACCGCGGCCGGCCGGCCGTGGCACGGCTGGGTCCGCGAGCGGCTGCGGGAGCGGGAGGCGACCGGGTCCGGCCCGGACCTGGCGCTGGCGCGGGACGCCTGGCGGTGGCTGGAGGAGACCGAGCTGCTGGCGGCGGACCTGGACGCGGTGGTGCCGGGCGGGGTCGACCCGCGCGCCGAGGCGGAGGACGAGCCGCGGGTGTGGACCCCGGCGTGGGAACTCGGCCTGCCGCTGGGGCATCTGGCGATCCACCTGTTCTGACGCACCACGCGGGGCACGGCGGATCGTCAGCGCCCCCGCCGCAGCAGCCGGTCGCGGAGGGTACGCGCGTGGCGGCGGCTGACGGGGAGCACGGCCCCGCCGACGCGGACGCTCATGCTGCCCGCGTCCAGGCGCAGTTCGTCGATCCTGGCGAGGGCCACGAGATGGCTGCGGTGGATGCGGACGAAGCCGTGCACGCGCCAGCGGTCCTCCAGCGTGGAGAGCGGTATGCGCACGAGATGGCTGCCGGAGTCGGTGTGCAGCCGGGCGTAGTCGCCCTGCGCCTCGGCGTAGCTGATGTCGGCGACGGCCAGGAACCGGGTGACGCCGCCGAGTTCGACGGGCACGGGGGCCGGCGCGTGCGCGCCCGTCCGGGCCTCCCCCGGCGCCGGGCCGCGGTCGCCCACCATCTCGGCCACCCGGCGCACCGCCTCGGCCAGCCGCTCCCTGCGGACGGGCTTGAGCACGTAGTCGACCGCCTTCAGGTCGAACGCCTGGACCGCGAAGCCCTCGTGCGCGGTGACGAAGACGATCAGCGGCGGCCGGGCGAACCCGGCGAGCAGCCGGGCGACGTCGAGTCCGGTGAGCCCCGCCATGTGGATGTCGAGGAAGACGACGTCCAGGCCCTGTTCGTCGTCGGGCCCGGCGTCGAGCGCCCCGCCGATCAGGCGCAGCGCGTCGGTGGCCCCGGTGGCGCCCTCGGCGCTGCGCACCCGCGGGTCGGAGCGCAGGAGGTACAGGAGCTCTTCGAGGGCGGGGGCTTCGTCGTCGACCGCCAGTACGCGCAGCATGCGCCCGGATTGTAGGTGGGCCGACTCCTCGCTGTCCCCTTGCGTGTGACGTGAGTGATTGGGCCGCCGTCTGCGTACCAGACGGCATGAGGCCGCTGGAACTGCACCGGGACGTCGGGGCGTACGCACTGGGGGTGCTCGGCGCCGCCGACACCTTCCGTTTCGAGGAGCACTTGGCGGGGTGCGCGCACTGCGCGCGCCTGCTGGAGGAGCTCGGGAGCGTGGAGGCGCTGCTCGCCGCGTACGCCCGCTGGACGCCGCCGGGTGTGGATCCCGTCGCCGTGCCCTCGCCCGCGCTGCTGCACTCGGCGCTGGAGGCGGTGGGCGGCCGGCTGCGGGCCCGGCACCGGGTGCGGCTGGGGCTGCTGGCCGCCGCGGCGGCGCTGGTGGTGGGCGCGCCCTTCGCCGCGCTGAACCTGCTGGCGGACCCGGCCGTTCCGCACTGGACGGCGACCGCGTCGGCGCCCGGGGTGACGGCGACCCTGGCGGCGGCGCCCGCCGGGTTCGGCACCGATGTGGGGCTCGACGTGGGCGGGGTGAGCGGCCCGGCGGTGTGCACGCTGGTCGCGGTCGGGCGCGGCGGCGAGGAGGACACGGTGGCGACCTGGGCGGTACGGGACGGGGCGCGGGTGACGATGCGGGGCGCGGCGGCCCTGGCGCCCGCCGACATCTCCCACTTCGAGGTGCGGGGCCAGGACGGGTCCCGGCTCGCCACGCTCGCCCGGTCGGGGTGAGGAGGAGCGCGCGCTACGGCGGCGCCTACTTGAGGAACTTGGACAGCCGGCGGTCGGCGAGGATCTTCCCGCCGGTCTGGCAGGTGGCGCAGTACTGGAGGGAGGAGTCCGCGAAGGAGACCTCGCGGACGGTGTCGCCGCAGACCGGGCAGGGCTCACCGGTCCGGCCGTGGACCCGCATCCCGCTCTTCTTCTCCGCCTTCAGACGCCCCGCCGCGAGTCCGCGCGAGCGCTCCACCGCGTCGGTGAGGGTGCCGCGGACCGCCTCGTACAGCGCGGTGACCTCGTCCTCGGTCAGCCGGTCCACCTGCTTGAACGGCGACATCCGTGCCACATGGAGGATCTCGTCGCTGTAGGCGTTGCCGATCCCGGCGATCAGCGACTGGTCGCGCAGGGCGCCCTTGAGCTGCCGGCGCTCCCCCGCGAGCAGCCCGGCGAACCGGTCGCGGCCGAAGTCCGGGGCGAGCGGGTCGGGCCCGAGCCGGGCGATGCCGGGCACCTCCTGGGGGTCGTGGACCAGATAGGCGGCGAGGCTCTTGCGGGTGCCCGCCTCGGTCAGGTCGAACCCGGCCCCGCTCTCCAGCGCGACCCGCAGGGCCAGGGGGCCCTTTCCGGGGCGCGGCGGGGCCTCGGGCAGCGCGTCGTGCCAGCGCAGCCAGCCGGCCCGGGCCAGATGGGTCACCAGATGGAGGCCGTCGGCGTCGATGTCGAGGAACTTGCCGTACCGCCCCACCCCGGTGACCGGCCGTCCGTGGAGGGCGTCCAGCGGCGGGTCGTACGTCTTGAGGACGCTGATCGCCACGGGTCGCACCCGTTCGACGCGGTGGCCGACGAGGTGGGTGGCGAGGAAGTCGCGGAGCGCTTGAACTTCGGGCAATTCCGGCATACCTCACAGATTAACCAGCTCCGCGAGCCCGGCGCCCACGCCGGCCGGTCACCCGTCGGCCGGTGCGCCCCGCTCCGGGACGACGAACTCGCACCACACGCACTTGCCGCTGCCCCTCGACTCCACGCCCCAGACGTCTGCGAGCCGGTCCACCAGCATCAGACCGCGCCCCGACACCCCGGAGTCGCCCGCCTCCCGGCGGCGCGGCAGGGCACTGGAGCGGTCCTCGACCTCGACGCGCAGCCGCCGTACGGGCCCGGTCAGGACCCGTACGGTCACGATGGCTCCGCCGTCGGTGTGCATCAGCGCGTTGGTGATCAGCTCGTCGGCGGCCAGTTCGATCTCGTCGGCCCGCTCCCGGGCGCCCCAGGCGCGCACGGCCGCCCGGATCATATGGCGCGAGGAGCTCAGCGCCTCCGGGTCGTTCTGCGCCACGTGCTGCTGGAGCCGGCCGCCGCTCTGCGGGGCCTCCAGGGCGCGCCGGCGCAGCAGCAACAGGGCCACGTCGTCGTCGCCCGCCCGGTCGTCGACCACGTCGCAGAGCCGGTCCGCCAGCTCCTGGAGGTCACCGGGCCCCGAGCGCACCAGCGCGGCGAGGAGCTGCATCCCGTCGTCGAGGTCGGCGCCGGGCTGCTCGACCAGGCCGTCGGTGTAGAGCAGCAGGGTCTGGCCGGGGTCCAGCTCGACGGTGGCGACCGGATACTCCAGACGCCCGAACTCCGCCGACAGGCCCAGCGGGAGGCCGCCCTCGACGGGCAGCCGGCGGCAGCTGCCGTCGCCGTACCGCAGCAGCGGGTCCACGTGCCCCGCCCGGACGAGCTGGACGACCCCGGTCGACAGGTCGGCCTCGGCGTAGGTGCAGGTGGCGAAGCGGTCGGTGTCCAGCTCGTGCAGGAACACCGAGGCGCGGGCCATCACGGTCGCCGGGGTGTGCCCCTCGGCGGCGTACGCGCGCAGCACGATCCGCAGCTGGCCCATGACGGCGGCGGCGTGCGTGTCGTGGCCCTGGACGTCGCCGATGACCGCGCCGACGCGTCCGCCGGGCAGCGGGATGACGTCGTACCAGTCGCCGCCGATGTCCCGGCCGAGCCGGGCCGAGCGGTAGCGCACCGCGATCTGGGCGCCGGGCACCTCGGGGATGCGGCGCGGCAGCATGGCCTGCTGGAGCCCTTCGGCGAGGTCGTGCTCCTGCTCGTACAGCACCGCCCGCTGGAGGCTCTGCGCGAGGGAACTGCCCAGCGCCACCAGGAGGTTGCGCTCGTCGTTGGTGAAGCCGGTCTTGTCGCTGTAGAGCAGGCCGAGCGCGCCGATCGGACGGGCCTGGGCGATCAGCGGCAGATAGGCGGCGGCGGTGATCCCGAGCCCGCTGATGTGCGGCCACAGGCGCGGGTAGGAGGCGGCGAAGTCCTCCGGGGTCTGGATGAACCGGGGGGCCAGAGTGCGCACGACCTCGCTCATCGGGTACTGCTCGTCGACCCGCGTCCAGCGGGTGCCCGGCACGAAGCTGCCCTCGGGGCCCTCGGCCACCAGATGGATGCGGCCCGCCTCCAGGAGCCCCATCACCAGGCTGGTGGCGCCCAGGTGTTCGAGCCCGCGCGAGCCCTTCAGCACGTCGATGACGTCCTGCACGGTACGGGCGTGGGCCAGGGCGGCCGTGGTCCTGTCCACCACACTGGTACGGCGGCGGTCCTCGTCGTCGGCGGCGGGGCGGTCGGCGAACTCGGTGAGCTCCTGGGTGGCGTCCCGGATGACGCCGATGATCCGCTGCGGGCGGCCGGTGGCGTCCCGGCGCACATACCCCTGGGTGTGCGTCCAGCGCGCGGTGCCGTCGCGCAGCCGGACGCGGAAGTAGGCGCCGTAGTGGACGCTGCCGCTCTTCAGCGCCTGCGAGACCATGGCGTCGAGCCGGGCCGCCTCGGCCCGGGTGACCCGGCTGCCCAGCGTCTCGGGCCGGTTGTCGTACTCCTCGGGCTCCAGGTCGAAGACCGCCAGCGCCGACCGGTCCATGTGCATCTGCCCGCTGGTGAGGTCCCAGTCGAAGGTGCCCATGCGGTTGAGGGCGAGGCCTAGACCGGGGGGTGCGGGCCACTCGTCCATCGTCACTCCGATCCTCGGTCCGATCGGGGGCGCCCGTCAGGAGAGTCCGGCGTCCAGGGGCGGCTCGATGTCGAAGTCGGACAGGCCCGTGGGCATCTCACCGCCACCGGTCGGCGCTGGCGGTCTTCGACCTGGAGCCCGAGGAGTACGACAACCGGCCCGAGACGCTGGGCAGCCGGGTCACC
>NZ_JBJHPC010000157.1:0-13060 GCF_045257485.1 Streptomyces sp. YS-3
CACCCCCACCGTCGCCGGCACCTCACGTCCCCCCGGCACCCGCAACGAAACCGGTTTCGCCTGGGCGCCGCCCGCCGCGTGGACGCGGACCGCCAAGAGCCCCTCCAACATCCACTACCACGCCCCCGGCGGAAAACAGGAGATCGCCGCCTCGTACGCACTCGTACGCGGCGGCGATCTCCTCACCCAGTGGCAGCAGGCCGAACAGGGCTCCCACGACGTCCCGGGCTACCGCGCCATCCGGCTGGAGCGGACCACCTTCGACGGCCGGCCGGCCGTCGTGTGGGACTACTACTTCACTCAGGACGGCGCCCCCTGGAAGGCCCGCCAGACGGGCTTCGACGAGGGCGGCAAGTCGTACCAGATCAACATCTGGTACCTCGCCGCCACCGAGGACGAAGCCCTGCGCACCTACTCCGCGGTGACCTCGTCCTTCACACCGCTCTGAGCGACGGCGCCGCGCCGGGTGAAGTCCCGTACCAGCGCGATGGCCACGACCACGGCCGCCACCAGCAGCGACAGCAGCACCTGCTTGCGCCCGGCGTCGTCCGTCAGCATGTACACCAGCACGAACGAGATCATCGCGATCGTCGCCCACGTGAGGTACGGGAAGAGCCACATCTTGACCGTCAGCTTCTCCGGCGTCTCGCGCAGGATGATCCCGCGCATCCGCAGCTGCGTGAAGCAGATGACCAGCCACACGAAGAGCGCGACCGCGCCGGAGGAGTTCAGCAGGAAGTCGAAGACGGTGTCGGGCCACTTGTAGTTGAAGAAGACCGCGACGAACCCGAAGAGGACCGAGCAGAGGATGGCCGCCTGCGGCACGCCCCGTGCGTTGGTACGGGCGAAGGCGCGCGGCGCGTCACCGCGCTGGCCGAGCGAGAAGGCCATACGGGAGGCCGTGTACAGGCCGGAGTTGAGGCAGGACAGCACCGCGGTCAGCACGATCACGTTCATGATCTGCCCGGCGTGCGGGATGCCGATCGAGTTGAGCGCGGCGACGTAGGAGCCGTCCTTGACGATCGCCGGGTCGTTCCACTTCAGCAGGGTGAGCACGACGAGGATCGAGCCCAGGTAGAAGACGCCGATACGCCAGATCACGCTGTTGGTGGCCTTGGTGACGGCCCGCCGCGGGTCCTCGGACTCACCGGCGGCAAGCGTGACGATCTCGCTGCCCATGAAGGAGAAGACGACCATCAGCACACCGGTGAGGACGGCCCCGGCGCCCTTCGGCATGAATCCGCCGGCATCGGTCAGATGCGCGAACCCGTCTCCGGGGTTGTCCGAGCCGGGAAGTATGCCGAAGACGGCCAGCAGCCCGATGACGACGAAGGCGCCGATGGCGACGACCTTGATCCCCGCGAACCAGAACTCGAACTCGCCGTACGAGGAGACGGAGACGAGGTTGGTGGCGGTCAGCACGATCATGACGATCAGTGCCCAGCCCCACTGCGGGACCGCCCCGACCCAGCCGTGCAGGATCTTCGCCCCGGCGGTCGCCTCGACGGCGAGCACCACGACCCAGAAGAACCAGTAGAGCCAGCCGATGGAGAAGCCGGCCCAGCGGCCGAGCGCCCGGTCGGCGTAGGCCGAGAACGAGCCGGAGGTCGGCCGGGCGGCGGCCATCTCGCCCAGCATGCGCATGACGGAGACGACCATCAGGCCGACGAGCGCGTACGAGAGCAGGATGGCGGGACCGGCGGCGGCGATGCCGGAGCTGGAGCCGACGAAGAGCCCGGCGCCGATGACACCGCCGATGGCGATCATCGACAGATGACGGTTCTTGAGACCGGCCTGGAGGCCGCCTGAGCCGTGCGGGGCGCCGCCGACGACGGGGGAGTCGGGCGTTCCGGGATCGCCCGGTCGGCCGTCTTCCTTCGCAAGGGAGGGTTGCGAGGTCATGGACGAATCCTTAGGTCTAAGGGTCGCTCGGGTTACGAACCAACGCATTGAAGCCCGGTACTCCCAGGTACGGAAGGCCTGACTCCGAATCGTGATGAGGGGCACAACGGCACAAGCCGGGAGGAACAAGGTCATCGGGCGCCGCGGCGGAGGTCCTCACCCCGATGAACCCTGCCCGGCGGACCGCATGCCACACTCGGGGGCATGCGCGTGTACCTCGGTTCAGACCATGCCGGATACGAACTCAAGAACCACCTGGTCGAATGGCTGCGGGCCCATGGCCACGAGGCCGTCGACTGCGGTCCCCACATCTACGACGGCCAGGACGACTACCCGCCGTTCTGTCTGCGCGCCGCGGAGCGGACGGCCGCGGACCCGGACTCCCTGGGCATCGTGATCGGTGGCTCCGGCAACGGTGAGCAGATCGCCGCGAACAAGGTGAAGGGCGTCCGGGCGGCCCTGGCCTGGAGCGAGCAGACGGCGGCGCTGGGCCGTGAGCACAACAACGCGAACGTGATCTCCATCGGTGGGCGGATGCACACCCAGGAGGAGGCGACCAAGTTCGTGGAGGTGTTCCTGAGCACGCCGTACTCGAACGAGGAGCGCCACACGCGCCGTATCGAGATGCTGTCCGCGTACGAGACGACGGGCGAGCTCCCGCCGATCCCCGCGCACCACCCGCAGCAGGGCTGACCTGGCCTGATGCCCGAGGGCCATACGATCCACCGGCTGGCCGCCGACCACTGGGAGCGGTTCGGCGGCCGTCGCGTACGCGCGTCGAGCCCGCAGGGGAAGTTCTCGGACGGGGCGGCCCTGGCCGACGGGCAGGTGCTGACGTCCGCCGAGGCGCACGGCAAGCACCTCTTCCTGGGTTTCGGCGGGACGGGCTGGGTCCACGTCCACCTGGGCCTGTTCGGGAAGTACGCGCTGGGCGCCGGGCCGCCGCCCCCGCCGACCGAGACGATCCGCCTGCGCCTCACCGACGGCACCGGCTACGCGGACCTGCGCGGCCCCACGACCTGCGCGCTGATCACCGACCCCGAGAAGCGGGCGATACACGACCGCCTGGGACCGGACCCGCTGCGCCCCCACGACGACGGCGAGAAGGCGTGGGCGCGGATCTCGCGGAGCCGGACGACGATCGCGGCGCTGCTGATGGACCAGAAGGTGATCGCCGGGGTCGGGAACGTGTACCGGGCGGAGGTCCTGTTCCGCCACGGCGTGGACCCGTACCGGGCGGGCCGTGACGTGCTGCGTTCCGAGTGGGACGCGATATGGGCGGATCTGGTGGTGCTGATGCGGGAGGGGGTGCGGCTCAATCGCATCGACACGGTACGTCCCGAGCACACCCCCGAGGCGATGGGACGACCGCCGAGGGTGGACGACCACGGGGGCGAGGTGTACGTGTACCGGCGGGCGCACCTGCCGTGCCACGTCTGCGGGACGGAGATCCGCACGGCCGACCTGGCGGCGCGGAACCTGTTCTGGTGCCCCGGCTGCCAGACGGCCTGATTCGTCCCGCCGTCAGAACCCGTGCGGCAGCCAGGGCGCCACCGGTGTCGTGAACGCCACCGACGCCTCTCGCAGGGCCCCTTCCCGCACCTCCCTGACCTGCCCGGCCGCCGCGAGCGAGCCGAGGGACGGGCCTCCCAGGTACGCCGCGCCCAACTCCCGTACGGACAGCGCCACATCGGCCGCGTCCGTCGTGCGCGAGCACACCGCCCCCTTCGTGTCCCCGCTCAGCCGCCACCGCCCCGCGTTCCACCCGCAGAACGCGTCCGACACCTCGAACACCACGTCCACCGGCGCGGAGTACGTCCGGGACGCCAGCGCCGCCCCGACGTCCACCGGCCGTACGTACATCCCGTCCCGCACCCGCGCCCCGCACCGCCGCACATCGGAGACGAGGTGCAGCAGCGGGTCGTCCACCGGACGGTTGCCCGCCTTCACCGTCGACGTCAGGTCGATGCCGCAGAGGAACCGCCACAGCGCGCCGTACACGGCCGGATCGTCCGCGCCGATGTCCCGCAGCGTCACGATCCCCTTCGGCCCCGCCGCGTCCCACACCGGCTTGGTGTGGAAACGGACGTACCCGACGACCTCCCCGCCCCGCGAGGCGAGCACGCACTGCGCCGGCGACGCCCCGTCCCGCGACCCCGCCGGGTCGAGCAGCGGATGCCGCTCCCAGCCCGGCGCACGCAGGAACCGGCCCGCGCGCGTCCCCGCCGCGCGCCCGTAGACCTCCTCGCACACCGAAGCCGCCTCGGCGACCGGCACGTACCGCAGGGTCACCTCGTCCCCGCCCTCGGGGACCTCCACCCGCACCCGCGAGGAGTCGATCTCCAGCGCCAGCTGCTGGGTGGCCAGGCCGAACCCGAACCGGCCGTAGATGCCCGGCTCGGAGGCCGTGAGCACGGCGAGCGGCAGGCCCTCCTCGCGCACCGCGTCGAGCTGCGCCCGCATCAGCGACCGGAGGATCCCCCTGCGCCGGTGCGTCGCCGCGACGCCCACCGCGCTGATCGCCCCGGTCGGCACGAACCCGCCCCCCGGGACCTCCACCGAGAGCGCGAAGGTCTGCGTCGTCCCGACGATGCGCGCCCCCTCGTACGCCGCCAGACACCGCTTCCGGTCGATCACCGTGTCCCAGAAAGACTCCAGCTCCGGGTCCTCCGGGACACCCCCGAACACCCGCTCCACCGCCGTGTACCACTCGTCGAAGTCGGCCGGGTCCAGCACACGTACATCCACTGTCATACGCCATGACTACCAGCGCGTATGACATCCGGTCGACCCGATTTCGAACGCATTGCCACAGGGGTCCCCCTGCGCACGCGCGCGTCCGCTGGATAGGGTCACCGGCAATGGCACGACGCGTGGGAGCGGATTCGTTCAGTGCCCGATGGCGCAAGTCCGCGCACCGGGCACGCATCGCGCTGCGCAAGTCGGGGGTCGACTACTTCCGCGGCGACGGCTCGGACTGGATCGCCCTCGTGGGCCTCCTCCTCACCGTGCCCGCGATCGCCGGCGCCACACTCGCCTCACCGGTCTGGTGCGCCCCCAGCGCGCTCACCCTCCCCATCGTCGCGGGCGGCGTCCTGCTCCGCCCCGCCAGCCTGCTCGGTCTGTACGCCGCCGCCGCCCTCGCGCTGATCGTGGAATCCGTCCAGCTCGGCCCGTACACCGAGGGCCCCGCCCGGGTCACCCCCGGCACGGTCCTGGTGGTCGCAGCGTGCGGCCTCTTCGGGCTGCTCATCGCCCAGTTCCGGGCCCGCGTCGGCGTGCCCTGGCGGCGCGGCGGCACCATGCTCTTCGATCTGCGTGAACGTATCCGCGTCCAGTCCGCGCTGCCGCGCCTGCCACGCGGCTGGCACCGCGAGATGGCGCTGCGCCCGGCCGGCGGCCAGTCCTTCTCCGGCGACTTCGTCGTGGCCGCCCGGACCAACGGGAACCGCACCCTCGAAGTCGTCCTCACCGACGTCTCCGGCAAGGGCATGGACGCCGGCTCGCGCGCGCTGCTCCTGTCCGGCGCCTTCGGCGGCCTCCTCGGCTCGCTCCCGCCGCACGGCTTCCTGCCGGCCGCCAACGGCTATCTGCTGCGCCAGAACTGGGACGAGGGCTTCGCCACCTCCATCCACCTCGTCCTGGACCTGGATTCCGGCGATTACGAGCTGCTCTCCGCCGGACACCTCCCCGCGCTCCACCTCCAGGCGGGCTCCGGCCGCTGGCGCGAGGTGTCGGGGGAGGGGCCGCTGCTCGGGGTGTACGACAGGGCCGAGTTCCACCCCGTGAAGGGCTCACTGGGCCCCGGCGACGTCCTGATGCTGTTCACGGACGGACTCGTCGAGACGGCCGAACGCGACATCGCGGAGGGCATCGACCGCCTCACCGGCGAGGCCGACCGCTATGTCACGACCGGCTTCGAGGGCGCGGCCTGGCACCTGATCGAGGCGGTCGCGAAGGACGTCAACGACGACCGCGCCCTGCTCCTGATCAGACGGGACGCGTGAGGTCCGCCGCCCTGCACGGGCGGGCTCCAGCACGGGGGTAGGGCTTTCCCCACCCCCGGTCCGCCGGGAGCCGCCATGGTCCCCGACCTGCCTCGATCCGTAGCTTCGACGTATCGGAAACGTACGTACGAGGAGAGGCCGAAGACGATGGCACTGCGACGGAGCAAGCGGCGGGCAACACCGGTCGAGGGCGCCGAGGGCGACCCCGGCTGGGCCGTCGAGCTGCGCGGGGTGCGGCGTCAGTACGGGCGCGGCGGCTCGGCCGTACACGCCCTGCGGGGCATCGACATCGGGCTCCCGCGCGGCAGCTTCACGGCGGTGATGGGGCCCTCCGGCTCGGGCAAGTCGACGTTCCTCCAGTGCGCGGCAGGGCTCGACCGGCCCACCGACGGGTCGGTGCGGCTCGGCGGCACCGAGATCACCGGGATGAGCGAGAACAAGCTCACCGAACTGCGCCGGGCCCGCCTCGGCTTCGTCTTCCAGGCCTTCAACCTGCTGCCGTCGCTGACGGTCGAGCAGAACGTGGTGCTGCCGATGCGGCTCGCGGGGCGGCGCCCGGACCGGCGCCGGGCCGAGGAACTGCTCGGACAGGTGGGCCTCGCGGGCAAGGGCCGGCGACGGCCCGGCGAGCTCTCCGGCGGGCAGCAGCAGCGCGTGGCGATCGCCCGCGCGCTGGTGACCCGCCCGGACGTGGTCTTCGCGGACGAGCCCACCGGCGCCCTGGACACCACCACGGCCACCGAGGTGCTGACCCTGCTGCGGACGGCCGTGGACGGCATGGGCGCGACCGTCGTCATGGTCACCCACGACCCCGGCGCCGCCGCCTACGCCGACCAGGTCCTCTTCCTCGCGGACGGATCGATCGTCGACGCGCTCACCCGCGCCTCGGCGGCGGACATCGCGTCCCGGATGCGCACCCTGACCGCCCGGCCCACCGCCGCCTACGCCGGAACGGCGGCCTGATGCGCACCAACGGCCTCGCCCGCGCGGCGCTCCGCTTCAAGCCCTCCGCGTTCGCCGGAACGTTCATCGCCCTGTTCATGGCCGCGATGATCGTCTCCGCGTGCGGCATCCTCCTGGAGACCGGAGTGCGCGCCTCCGTCCCGGCCGAGCGGTACGCGGGCGCCCCCGTGATCGCCGCCGCCGACCAGCGGGCCCACTACACCAGCGGCAGCGGCGAGAACCGGGAGACCGAGTCCGTCGCGCTGCCCGACAAGGCCCGCCTCGACGCCGCCCTCACCGCCCGCGCGGCCTCGGCCCCCGGCGCAGCCGCCGCCATCGCGGACGTCTCCTTTCCCGTACGCACGGGAAAGACGCCCGGCACCGCCCACGGCTGGGGCTCGACCGCCTTCACCGGTACGAAGCTCACCGCCGGCACCCCGCCCCGAACCGGCCAGGTGGTGACGGGGGACGGCACGGCCGTCGGACAGCGCGTGAGCATCGACACCCCGTCCGGAACCCGGCAGTTCACGGTGTCCGGCACCACCAGTAGCCCCGGCACCGTGTGGTTCGCCGACACCCAGGCCCTCGCCCTCTCCGGACACCCCGGCCAGGCCGACGCCATCGCGGTGCTGCCCGGGCCCGGCGTCAGCGCCGCCGCCCTCGCCACCCAGGTCGCCCAGCGGCTCGGGGACGCCGCCGAGGTCCACACCGGCGACGACCGGGGCGCCGTCGAGACCCCGGGCCTGGCCTACGCCAAGGAGATGCTGACCGCGCTCGGCGGCTCCTTCGGCGGCATGGCCACGGCCGTCGCCGTCTTCACCGCCGCCGGGACCGTCACCCTCTCGGTGGGCCAGCGCCGCCGCGAATACGCCCTGCTGCGCGCCATCGGCGCCACCCCCCGCCAGATCCGGCGCACCATCGCCACCGAGACCCTGCTCGTCGCCCCGCTCGCGGGGGCGCTGGGCTGTCTGCCGGGCGTGGCGCTGGCGACCTGGTGGTTCGGCCAGCTCCGCGACAAGGGCGCGGTCCCGCAGGCCGTGGAGCTCTCGGTGTCGTGGATCCCGATGGCGGCGGCGGGCGGCGCGGCCGTGCTGACCTCCCTGCTCTCCGGCTACCTGGCGGCCCGCCGCCCCTCGCGCGTCAAGCCCGGCGAGGCCCTGCGGGACGCGTCGGTGGAGCGGCTGCGGCCCGGCTGGATCCGCACCCCGCTGGGCGTGGCGGCCCTGGGCGGCGGCATCGCGCTCTCGGGTGTGGCCGCCGCCGAGAAGGGCGAGGACGCCGCCAACGCCGCCCTGGGCGTCGTCATGCTGTTCATGCTGGCCGTGGCGCTGCTCGGCCCGCTGGTCGCCCGCGCCTGCGCGGGACTGTTCGGGCTGCCGCTGCGCGCGGCGGGCGCCCCGGCCTCGTTGGCCGCGGCCAACTCCCGTACCAACGCCCGCCGGCTGGCCTCCGCGATCACCCCGATCGTGCTGGCGATGGCGTTCTCCTCCACCCTCGTCTTCCTGCACACCAGCGAGGACCGTGTCACCGGGAAGCAGCAGCGGGCGGGCCTCGTCGCGGACCGGGTGATCACCGGCCCGGACGGCCTGGCCACGGACGCCGTGGCGCGGGCGAAGGCGACCCCGGGCGTCGACACGGCGGTGGGCCTGACCCGAACGTCCGTGCTGGTCCACTCCGGCGGCAGCCTCCAGTCCGCCACCACCCAGGGCTTCACCGGCACCGGCGCCGACCTGGCCCGCGTCCAGGACCTGGGCGTGCGCACCGGCTCCCTGGACGCCCTGCGGCCCGGCACCGTCGCCCTCGACAAGGCCCTCGCCGACGACCTGGGGACCCGGGTGGGCCGGCGCGTCGCCCTCGTCCTGCCCGACGGCGCCAAGGCCTCCCCGACCGTCGTGGCCACGTACGCGAGGGGCCTGGGCCTGTCCCAGGTGACCCTCCCGCAGAACGACCTGGCACCCCACACCACCACCGTGCGCGCCCCCACGGAACTCCTCCTCAAGGGCCCTGCCCGCCCCGCCGCGCTGGCGCCGCTCGGCACGGTCACGGACGCCGCGGGCTACGCCACGGCCAAGAGCCTGGACCGCGAGCTGAACGCCTGGGCCAACACCACCATGGCGGCGGTGCTCGGCGGCTTCGCGGCCATCGCGGCGGCGAACACGCTGGTCATGACCGTCCTGGACCGCCGCCGAGAGCTCGGCACCCTGCGCCTGATCGGCACCACCCGCCGCCAGGTGCTGGGCATGATCCGCTGGGAGGCGCTGCTGGTGACCTCGGCGGGGCTGGTGCTCGGCACGGCCATCGCGCTGGCCACCCTCTTCCCGATGACCAACGGCCTGACCGGCGAGAACCCGTACATCCCGCCCGTCCTGTACGGCTCGTTCGCCGCCGGAATCCTGGGCCTGGGCCTCGCCTGCACGGCGCTCCCGGCGCGGGCGGCCCTACGCTGAACCGCATGCTCACACTCCCCGAGGTCGAGGCCGTCGCCCGGGCGGCCCACGCCGCCCAGACCGACAAGGCGGGCCGCCCCTACACCGAACACCTGGCGGCCGTGGCCGAAGGCGTACGCGCGCGGGGCGGCAGCGAGGCGCAGATCGCGGCGGCCTGGCTGCACGACTCGGTGGAGGACGGGGCCCTGCCGCCGAGCTGGCTGGAGGAGGCGGAACTCGCGCCCGGGGTACGGGAGATGGTGAGGGCGCTCACCAAGGAGCCCGGCGAGGACCTTCGGGCCTACACGGCCAGGATCCTCGCCACCCCGGGCGCGCTGCTGGTCAAGGAGGCGGACCTGGCCCACAACGCGGACCCGGCCCGCCTGGCCGCCCTCGATCCGGCGACCCGGTCCCGCCTCACCCGCAAGTACGCCACCACCCGCGCCCTCCTGGAACTCCCGGACCCGCACGCACGTTTGGGGTGATGCATACCTTGGCTATGTGTCAGGCGGCAGGACCTGGAGGGGTGTTGGTGGCACGATGGACCCTGCGGGGTGTGCTCGGCGGCACACTCCGGGCCGGCAAGGCGGACCGACCAAGGGTGTGATCAGTTGTGGCCATTTCACTGTCTGTGGTGCTGCTGTTGGCGATCGTCCTCGTGGTGATGATCCGCGGCGGCTCCATCAAGACCGGCCCGGCCATAGTCGCCGCGCTCTTCGGTTTCTTCATGGCGTCGACCGGAATGGCGCCGTCGATACAGCGCTTCCTGAACTCGCTCGCGGACACGATCAACCAGATCAAGTTCTGAGCCGGCGTCCGGGCCCGGGACCGGGAAACACCTCGGGCCCGGTGACCTGGTCACCGGGCCCGAGGGCTGTGGAGCGGGCGACGGGAATCGAACCCGCGTAGCTAGTTTGGAAGACTAGGGCTCTACCATTGAGCTACGCCCGCGTGCGCCGCGCCGCAGGTCGGGAACGACCGCGGCACGAAGAGCATCGTAGCGGGTCACCCCCCGCGCGCGCACACCGCGTCCGGCCGCGCGGCCCGCCGTGGAAAGCGGCCTACGGATTCCTCGCGGGCATGTACCCTACGTGTCGCACCGACGGGGTGTGGCGCAGCTTGGTAGCGCGTCCGCTTTGGGAGCGGAAGGCCGTGGGTTCAAATCCCGCCACCCCGACCAGCGCCTCGCACGATCTTCCGAGTGCGCCTTACACGATTCCCGCGCACAAGATCACATTGTGGGTGGCATCCCGCTTGCGGTTACTATGCAAGCTGCGTGCCCGTGTGTCTGATGAATCCGATGAACCGGGCCCGATCCGCCCGCGGCCGTCGGCCACCGGGTAGAACCCCCCAGAAGTCAGCCACAAGGAGACCGAACCGTGAAGAGCGCCGTGGAGACCCTGAACCCGACCCGGGTTCGGCTCACTGTCGAGGTGCCCTTCGAGGAGCTCAAGGACAGCCTCGACGCGGCGTACAAGAAGATCAACCAGCAGGTCACGGTCAAGGGCTTCCGTAAGGGCAAGATCCCGGCCCGCGTCATCGACCAGCGGTTCGGCCGTGGTGCTGTGCTGGAGGAGGCCGTCAACGACGCCCTCCCGAAGTTCTACACCGAGGCGGTCAACGAGGCCGAGCTGAACCCGCTGGGCCAGCCCGAGGTCGACATCACGGAGCTGAAGGACGGCGAGACGCTGAACTTCACCGCCGAGGTCGACATCCGTCCGACGATCGAGATCCCGGACTACTCGGGCATCGAGGTGACCGTCGACGCCGTCGAGGTCTCCGAGGAGGACGTCGAGAAGGCCGTCTCCGACCTGCGTGAGCGCTTCGCCTCGACCTCCCCGGTCGAGCGCGCCGCCCAGGACGGCGACGTCGTGACGATCGACCTGGAGGCCAAGGTCGACGGCGAGGTCCTGGAGGACGGCGTCGCCGAGGGTGTTTCGTACACCATCGGCTCCGGCGAGCTCCTCGACGGCATCGACGAGGCCGTCAAGGGCCTGGAGGCCGGTGGCGAGGCCACCTTCACCTCCCAGCTCAAGGGCGGCTCGGCCGAGGGCAAGGACGCCGAGGTCACCGTCAAGGTCACCCAGGTCGCCGCGCGTGAACTGCCGGAGCTGGACGACGACTTCGCGCAGCTCGCCTCGGAGTTCGACACCCTCGACGAGCTCAAGGCCGACAGCCGCAAGCGCCTTGAGAACATGAAGCAGTTCGACCAGGCCACCCAGGCCCAGGAGCGCGTGCTCGACGAGCTGCTGAAGATCACCGAGGTCCCGATCCCCGAGAAGCTCCTCGCGGACGAGATCCAGACCCGCAAGCACAACCTCGAGCACCACCAGCTCGGCCAGATGGGCCTCGACCTCGCCAAGTACCTGGAGATCCAGGGCAAGACGCAGGAAGAGTTCGACGCCGAGACCGAGGAAGCGGCCGTCAAGGGCATCAAGACGCAGTTCATCCTCGACGAGCTCGTCAACAAGGAGAAGCTGAACGTCAACCAGGAGGAGCTCACCGAGCACCTGGTGCGCCGTGCCGCCTCCTCCGGCATGTCCCCCGACCAGTTCGCCCAGGCCGTCGTCGAGGGCGGCCAGGTGCCGATGCTCGTCGGCGAGGTCGCCCGCGGCAAGGCGCTGGCCGTGGTCGTCGAGTCCGCCAAGGTGGTCGACACCAACGGTGAGGTCGTCGACCTGGAGGATGACGAGGACGAGGCCGACGAGGCCGCCGAGGCCGCCGAGACGGAGGCCGTGGAGGCCGCCGCCGCCGACGCCGAGGAGAAGACCGAGGCCTGAGCCTCGGCCGGACCTCGTACGGCAGGCACCGCCTGACCACGTACGACGTACGTACGGAGGGCCCGTGACGCAGCCGCGTCCGGGCCCTTCCGCGTACCCGTACCGGAGCCGCCCCGGGCCCGCCCGGTGGCCGGTTCCGCACGGCCCCGCGCTTCAACCACCTTGCGCTCCGAGCGAACAGTTCGGGAACCGGGATGGCGTTGTCCTACCTGCGCGTTAGGGTCCATGAATACGGGGGTGGAGTCAGCCGGTGACGAGTCGGCCCCGAAGGCCCCGCCCTCTGAACGAAGACGCTGAGACGGTTGAAGCCGTCAGAGACGAGCAGGTGGATACGTGACGAATCTGATGCCTTACGCCGCCGGCGAGCCGTCCCTCGGTGGTGGCCTCGGCGACCATGTCTACAACCGGCTGCTCAACGAGCGCATCATCTTCCTCGGCCAGCAGGTCGACGACGACATCGCGAACAAGATCACGGCGCAGCTGCTCCTCCTGGCCGCCGAGCCGGAGAAGGACATCTACCTCTACATCAACAGCCCCGGCGGCTCGGTGACGGCCGGCATGGCGATCTACGACACCATGCAGTACATCCCGAACGACGTGGTCACGATCGGTATGGGCATGGCGGCCTCGATGGGCCAGTTCCTGCTCACCGGCGGCGCCGCCGGCAAGCGCTTCGCCCTGCCGAACACCGACATCCTGATGCACCAGGGCTCCGCCGGCATCGGCGGCACCGCCTCGGACATCAAGATCCAGGCCGAGTACCTGCTGCGTACGAAGACGCGCATGGCGGAGATCACCGCCCACCACTCGGGCCAGACGGTCGAGACGATCATCCGCGACGGCGACCGCGACCGCTGGTACACGGCGGAGGAGGCCAAGGAGTACGGCCTCATCGACGACATCATGGCCCACGCGGCCGGTGTTCCGGGCGGCGGCGGCACCGGGGCCTGAGCCCCGTCCCCCGGCTCCGAGCGAGCCGGGGACCCCAGCCCCGGCCCCGAAG
>NZ_JBJHPC010000158.1:0-12939 GCF_045257485.1 Streptomyces sp. YS-3
CCGGAACCCCTTGTAGTCGAGCTGTACGGAGGCCCGCCCCGCCAAGGCCCCCCGGTCGTCACGGGCGACCCCGAGCACGACTCCGTCGAGGCCCAGACGGCCGGCCGCCGCGCGGTCGCCCATCCGCACCCGCACCCGGGCGGGCGCACCGGCCGCGGCCGGGCCCTTGGCGGACTTGGCCGCCTTCGGCGCGAGCGGCGCGATCCCGACCGGGCTGCCCGGCGCCGCCGCGTGACGCGATCCGGCCACGCTCCGGCCCGCCGCACTCTTTGCCAACGCATCGGGCGCGACCCCACTCAGGTCCACCTCGCTGTCCCCGGCCGCCGGCCAGGTCACCTTCGGCGCCCGCCAGGGCCGCTTCGCGGTCTCACTTCTGGCGGCGGAACCGCCCCCGCCCAGTTCGGAGCCGGAAACCGAGGCCGTCTTCTGCACCGAACGCAGTGAGAAATCGACCTTCCCGGCCGCCGCCGCGACGCTCGGCACCATCGTGACCAGCACCGCGCTCGCCGTAAGCGCGCCCAGCGCCGCCGTGGCGCGGCGGCGTCTGGCTCCTCCCGAGTCCTCGTCGTATCTCGAAGTCCCCGCCCGTGTACGACTCACTGGAAGTCTCCAACTCTCCGTATTCAGCTCAAAAGGCGCCCCAAGTCAGGGGCGCCTCGGGGAACTTAACACCAAGGAATTTACGGGCGGAAGCACAATTCGCCATGCGAACACCGCAGTTGAGAGGGGAGGTAACGAGAGGAGAACAATTGCCGAAACATACACACGCAAAGACACAGCCAAGGGTGCGAAAAGGCTAGTTCGGACGTTATTCCGGCGTTACGCTCCCGCTCTGCAAGCAGCATTAACTGATATGAGGGTGGGGATTGGTGAGGGGACATCACATGCACCGGGGCAGACGGCTGCCGGCCGCGCTGATGGCAGCCGCGCTCGGTGCGGGCGGCTTTGCACAACTGGCCGCGGCGCACGCGGCATTTGCGGACGAGATTACCGGCGGGGGTACGCAGAGCCGGACAAGTGCGCATGGAACCCAGGGCTCCGCGGCTGAAACCAACACTTCTGGAATCACTAATTCCGGAGCCCATGCCTCCGGAGTTGCTGATTCCCCGGCGCGGGCGTCCGCCACCGCCGAGGCCCGGGCCCGCGCGCAGGCGAAGCGGACCGGCCGCCCGGTCGAGATCCTGGACCGCCGCGACGAGATGTCACAGGTGCTGGCCAACCCGGACGGGTCGCTCACCATGCGCCAGTACGTCCGCCCCGCCTTCGCCCGGGTCGCCGGAGCCTGGCGGGCGGCCGACGCCACGCTGAAGCAGGGCGCCGACGGACGGTACGCCCCGGCCGCCGCCACCTTCGGCATCTCCTTCTCCGGCGGCGGCACCGGCCCGCTCGCCACGATGACCAAGGACGGCAGGGCCCTCTCGGTCTCCTGGCCGGACGCGCTGCCGCAGCCCCGCGTCGAGGGCGACACCGCCCTCTACCCCGAGGTGCTGCCCGGTGTCGACCTCACCCTGCGGGCCGACGTCGACGGCTTCGCCCAGCACCTGGTCGTCAAGACCCGCGGGGCCGCCTCCGACCCGCGCCTGGCCGAGCTCTCGCTCGCCCTGCACCTGACGGGCGCGCGCCTGAAGGCGGACGCCAAGGGCAATCTGACGGCCACCGACACCCGCTCCGGCGCCCGGCTCTTCACCGCCCCCGCGCCCACCATGTGGGACTCCTCGCACCTGCCGGAGCAGGCGGCGGCCCAGCTGGCCCGCGGCGTGCGCCCGGCCGCCGAGACCGCGCCCCCCGAGCTCGTCCCGATGGGCACCGAGGTCAGCGGCGACCATCTGCGGATCACACCGGACGCGGCGATGCTGAAGGACCCCGGGACGGTCTTCCCGGTCGTCATCGACCCGATCTTCTCCGGCGGCGGACGCAACAACTGGGCCATGGCGTACAAGCAGTCGGGCAACTCCACGATCGCCAACACCGCGTACTGGAACGGCGGCACCTTCAGCGACAAGATCGCCCGCCTCGGCCACGAGACCTCGACCAACGGCACCGCCCGCTCGTACTTCCAGCTGAACACCAAGGGCCTGGCCGGATCGAAGATCATCTCGGCCACGTTCAACGTCTTCAACAGCTATGCGTGGTCATGCACCAAGACCCCCGTCGAGCTGGGCCTGACCGGACCCATCTCCTCCTCGACCACCTGGAACAACCAGCCCGCCTGGAAGCAGACCCTCCAGGAGAAGACGTTCGCGCACGGCTGGTCCTCGACCCAGTGCGCCGCCGCCGGCGAGGACTTCGACGCCGCCTCGATCAAGACCGCGGTGCAGGCCGTCGCGGACGCCGGTGACAACGACATGACCCTCGGCCTGCGCTCGCGCGCCGACTTCGAGGGCAACGAGCAGAGCTGGAAGAAGTTCCAGAACGACCCCAGCCTGGAGATCACCTACAACTCGCCGCCCAAGGTGGACTCCTCCGGCGCCTTCCAGGGCTCCTGGGCACCCGGCGCCGACGGTCTGCTGCCGATCGCCTGCTCCACCGACCCGGCCGCCTTCCCGGTCGTCGGCAACGACGGCCTCACCCTCACCGCGAAGATCTCCGACCCGGAGGGCGGCCAGATCACCGGCGCCTTCCAGCTGAAGGACTACGACACCGGCGCGGTGATCGCCTCGCCCACCTCGACCGTGACCGCGGGCGGCACCGCCCAGGCCCGGATCGAAGCCTCCCTGCTCGCCACCGGCAAGCGCTACACCTGGACCGTCCAGTCCCGTGACGGCCTGGACACCTCGGCGTGGACCACGGGCTGCGGCTTCGGCGTGGACAGGGCCGCGCCCGCCCAGCCCACCGTGACCGCCACCGACGGGCACGCGCTGGACGTGGCGGAGGTGCCCGCGCGCACCGACCGTACGGTCAGGTTCACCTCCACCGACCAGGGCGGCGTGGACGGGTTCTGCTACTCGCTCAACCAGCCGCTGTCGGTCTCCGGTCTGCGGTGCCCCAGCGGTACCTATGTGAAGGCCGGCGCCGACGGCACCGCCACGGTGACCGTGAAGCCCAGCCTGTGGCCCAGCAACCGGCTGCACGTCGAGGCGTACGACAAGGCGGGCAACACCTCGGCGTACGGCGGCGGTTCGGCGCCGACCGACACCACCCTGATCGCCACCGACCGGCCGGCGTTCGTGCACGACTCGGCCGGGCGGGTCCACGGCGACCTGCCGGGCGACCTCGACGGCGACGGACAGGTCGACCTGCTGGCCACCGCCTCCGACGGCACGCTGCGGCTGTTCAGCGGCAAGGGCGACGGCACCCTGAAGGCGCCGCGCACCCTCGCCTCGGGCGGCTGGAACGGTGTGCGGGTGGCCCACCGGGGCGACTTCATCGCCGCCACCGACGGCCAGACGATGGACGGGTACGAGGACTTCTTCGTCAAGGTCGGCAACAAGCTGTACCTGTACCCGGGCGACGGCAACGGGATGCCGCTGACCACCCAGCGCAAGGAGCTGCTGCGGCCCACCGGCAAGGACAACGGCCCGCTGTCCGGCCCCGGCGGCCTCTGCCTGGACGTGAAGTCCGCGGGCACCGCCAACGGCACCCCGCTCCAGATCTACACCTGCAACGCCACCACCGCGCAGGACTTCCAGCTCACCGGTGGCGCCCTGAAGGTGCTCGGCAAGTGCGCGGCGGCGGCCGGCACCGACCTGGCCTCGGCGGTCCAGCTGGCCGACTGCGACGGCAGCCCCGCCCAGCAGTGGCTGGACCGCGGTGACGGCTCGCTGCTCAACCAGGGTTCGGGCCGCTGCCTGGACACGGCGGCCGGCGCGGCCGTCAAGAGCACGCCCGTGCAGATCATGAACTGCGGCGCCGCCGCCACCCAGGACTGGACGGCCCCCGGCACCTGGGCGGGCACCGGCCAGATCCTCACGCCGCGCGACGCCGACGGCATGCCCGGCTCCGACCTCATCGTCCAGGAGGGCGAGGGGATGTGGCTCTACTCCGGCACCGCCGAGGGCCCGCTCGCCGCCGAGCCCGGCTCGTACAAGCTGCTGCCCGCCAAGCAGTTCGGCTTCAGCTCCTGGGACCGCTTCGACTTCACCTCGCCCGGTGACGTCAACGGCGACGGCATCCCCGACCTGCTCGGCCGCCACGTCACCACGGACCCGGCGCACGCCGACTACGGCAAGCTCTACCTGTACCCGGGCACCCGTGCCACGGACACCTCCGGCAACACCACGTACGGCATCGGGAGCCGGACCGTGTACGGGACGGCCGACTGGCAGTCGACGAACATCCCGTTCTTCGCGGGCGCGGGCAACGCGCAGGGCACGGTCGTCGACACCGGCACCTATCTGAAGTTCGTGCCCACGGCGGGCCAGGAGACCCCCGACTTCTGGGCGGTCTGCAAGGCGGCCCCCGGCGGCCTGCGCTTCTACCCCGGCACCCCGACGGCCCACGGCACGTCGACGGTCGTGGGCGACGCGGCGCTGGTGCAGGGCGTGGTGGGGCTGTTCTGAGCCCCCTCACCGCTTGATCCGCGGGTGCGCCCGTCCCCGGCCGGCCGGGGGCGGGCGCACCCGCGCCGGCTCACCGCCCCGGAGTCCAGCGCTCCCCGCGCATCAGGCTGCCCAGCCCCACCCACGCGAAGTTCATCAGCGTGGCCGCCGCCTCCTTCGCCGAGGCGCCCTCCGTCTCGTTGGCCCAGCCCGCCAGCGACTCCGCCGCGCCCACCAGGGCCTCGGCCAGGCCGGCCACATCGCGGGCGGCCAGGTCCGGGGCGCCGTGGGCCTCCCGGGCCGCCGCGCCTATCAGGGCCGTCACGAACGTCACGATCTCCTCGCGCATCACCGCGACCTCGGCGGCGAACGGCTCCCCGTGGGTGCGGGCCTGGCGGTGCAGTACCGCCCAGCCGTCCGGATGCTCGGCGGTGTGGACGAAGAAGGCCCGCAGCCCGGCCCAGAGCTGGGCGTCGGCGGGCAGCCCGGGCTCGGTCCCGGCCCGTACCGCGTCGACGAGCGCACGGGCCTCGCGCCGGATCACGGCGGTGAAGAGGTCTTCCTTGGAGTTCAGATAGAGGTAGACCAGCGGCTTGGAGACCCCGGCCAGCTCGGCGATCTCGTCCATGGAAGCGGCCCGGTACCCGAGCCGGGCGAAGGTGTGGACGGCCGCGTCCAGCATCTGCCGCTCGCGTACGGCCCGCGGCATCCGCCGGCCCCGGCCCGAACCCGCGTCCCCACCCGCACCCATATCAGTCCGTGTCCTCCTGGGCCGCCGTCCCGCTCCCGGGCAAGGGTACGTGCGGGGCGGCTACTGGACCGCGCCGTCCTCCTGGCTGCGGTTGGCCTCCAGGCGGGCCTTGGCCGACTCCACCTTGGTGACGATCTGCGCGGACATCTCGTCGCGCTGCTTGCGCAGCAGCACGAAGCTGAGCGGCGCGGACAGGACCAGCGCCAGCAGCACGACCCAGATCGCGTTGGCGTCCCCGAGACCCGCGGGCATGATCTTGAAGTGGACCAGCAGGGCGACGAACACCATGCAGGCGACGAAGACGGCGACGCGCATCGCGGTGTACCGGACGGTGGCGCTCGGCTTGGCGATGTTCACGGCTGACCTTCTCTCTCGTACGGCGATCCTGCCCGTCCAGTGAAGCACGTCCGTTATTCGATCAATTCAGCGGGAGCAGCATCGTGATGTCGTCGCGGTCGACCCCGTCCGCGACGCGGATCGCGCCCGGCACCCGGCCGACCTCCTGGTAGCCGCAGGAGGCGTAGAAGCCCTCCAGGCCCAGGCCGCCCCGGCAGGTCAGGCGGACCGCCTCGATCCCGTCCAGCGAGCGGGCGGCCCCGGCCAGCGCCCCCATGAGGTCGCGGCCGTGACCGCGGCCCTGGTGGGCGGGGTGCACCATGACGGTGTACGCCCATATCCAGTGCCGCATCAGCCGGTGCGTGTTGCGGACCAGGAACGCGGTCGCGGCGACGGCCCCGTCCTCGTCGAGGCCGACCAGCAGCCGTACGCGGCCCTCGGCCATCCCGGCGAGGTGGCGCACCAGCTCGGCCCGGACGTCCTCGACGGCCACCGGAGGCACGAACCCGACCGCGCCGCCGGCCTCCGACACGTCCACCCACAGCCCGAGGACGCCGTCGCGCAGCTCACGGGTGAGGGGCGGGTCGAGGGTGAACGTCAGCGCCACGGAATCAGATCCGCATGGCCTGGGGCGACTCGCGCAGCGCCGGGTCCGGGCCGTCGTACTCGCGGATGATCTCGTAGCGGGTGTTGCGCTCCACCGGGCGGAACCCGGCCTCGCGGATCAGGTCGAGCAGGTCGTCACGGGTCAGCTTGTTGGGCGTGCCGTAGTTGTCCGCGTCGTGCGTGATCTTGTACTCGACGACCGAGCCGTCCATGTCGTCGGCGCCGAACTGGAGCGCGAGCTGCGTGGTCTGGACACCGTGCATGACCCAGAAGCACTTCACGTGCGGCACGTTGTCGAAGAGCAGCCGGGAGACCGCGAAGGTCTTCAGGGCCTCCGCGCCGGTCGCCATCGTGGTGCGCGCCTGGAGCTTGTTGCGGACCTTGCCGTCCTGCATGTCCACGAAGTCGTGCTGGTAGCGCAGCGGGATGAAGACCTGGAAGCCGCCGGTCTCGTCCTGGAGCTCACGCAGCCGCAGCACGTGGTCGACCCGGTGCCGGGGCTCCTCGATGTGCCCGTACAGCATCGTCGCCGGGGTCTTGAGACCCTTCTCGTGGGCGAGCCGGTGGATGCGCGACCAGTCCTCCCAGTGGGTGTCGTGGTCGACGATGTGCTGACGGACCTCCCAGTCGAAGATCTCCGCGCCGCCGCCGGTGAGCGATTCGAGGCCCGCCTCGATCAGCTCGTCGAGGATCTCGGAGGCGGTCAGCCCCGAGATGGTCTCGAAGTGGTGGATCTCGGTCGCCGTGAACGCCTTGAGACCGACGTTCGGCAGGGCCTCCTTGAGGGCCTTGAGCGAACGCGGGTAGTAGCGCCAGGGCAGCGTCGGGTGGAGCCCGTTGACGATGTGCAGCTCGGTGAGGTTCTCGTTCTCCATCGCCTTGGCGAGGCGGACGGCCTCCTCGATGCGCATCGTGTACGCGTCCTTCTCGCCCGGCTTGCGCTGGAACGAGCAGTACGCGCAGGACGCGGTGCACACGTTCGTCATGTTGAGGTGCCGGTTGACGTTGAAGTGGACGACGTCACCGTTCTTGCGGGTGCGCACCTCGTGCGCGAGGCCGCCGAGCCAGGCCAGGTCGTCCGACTCGTAGAGAGCCACGCCGTCCTCGCGGGACAGCCGCTCACCGGCTCGGACCTTCGCCTCCAGCTCGCGCTTGAAGCCCACATCCGTGATCGATGCGGTCATGCGGCGGCCTCCCAATGTCTTGCGTACAAAACCTCCACCACGGTACGCCCCCCTCTATTCCGGCAGCTCTCCGACCCGGTTCTCCCACTTGGTGGAGAGCACGATGGTCGTCCGGGTGCGCGAGACGCCCTTGGTGGAGCCCAGGCGCCGGATGGTCTTCTCCAGGCCGTCCACGTCGGAGGCGCGGATCTTGAGCATGTACGAGTCGTCGCCGGCGATGAACCAGCAATCCTCGATCTCCTCCAGGTCGCGCAGCCGGCGGGCGACGTCCTCGTGGTCGGCGGCGTCCGAGAGCGAGATGCCGATGAGGGCGGTCACGCCGAGGCCGAGCGAGGCGGCGTTGACGGTGGCGCGGTAGCCGGTGATGACCCCCGCCGCCTCCAGGCGGTTGATGCGGTCGGTGACGCTGGGCCCGGAGAGACCGACGAGCCGGCCGAGTTCGGCGTACGAGGCCCTGCCGTTCTCCCGCAGAGCCTGGATGAGCTGCCTGTCCACGGCGTCCATATGCCTGAAGCCTTCCATTATTCAGCAATACCGCGAGTTTAGGTATAAATCTAAGGCACGCAGGGCCGACACCCTGCGATCCTTCAGCAAGTCGTACCGGGGGAGACAAGCGCTAACCGGGGCGGGAGCCTCCCCCGAGCTCTCCCTCCCACCGGCGGTACAGGCCGTGCGGCACACCGGCCGCGTCCAGCACCCGCCCGGCGACGAAGTCCACCAGATCCTGGATGTGCGTGGCCCCCGCGTAGAACGCCGGGGAGGCCGGCAGCACCACGGCCCCCGCCTCGTCCAGCGCCACCAGGTGCCTGAGGGTCTGCCCGTTCAGGGGCGTCTCGCGCACCGCGACCACCAGCGGGCGCCGCTCCTTGAGCGTCACGCTCGCGGCCCGCTGCAACAGGTCCTTCGACAGCCCCAGCGCCACCCCGGCCACACAGGCCGTACTGGCCGGCACGATCAGCATCCCCTTGACCGGATACGAGCCGGACGACGGCCCGGCGCCGAGGTCCCCGGCGCTCCAGTGCCGTACGGCCTCCAGCGCGGCACCGGCCACGTCGAAGGTCCCGGGCTTGCCGTCCGCCCCCCGCGCCAGCCACTTCGCGAGGTCCTCGCGCCAGTGGGCGTCACGGAAGGCGATCCCCGTCTCGTCGAGCAGGGTGAGCCGCGAGGCCCGGGAGACCACCAGGTCGACGCTCTCCCCCGCCGCGAGCAGCCCGCGCAGCACGGCCGCCGCGTACGGCGTCCCGGACGCGCCGGAGACCCCGACGACCCAGGGCGTGCGCGGTCGCGGCGCCTCACGCCCGCTGTCTGCGTTCACCTGCTCCACGTGCCCGAGCCTATCCGGCCACCCGGGGGCGGGAACCGTCACACCGAGAGCCCGCGCACCAGCAGGTCCAGGAGCGCGCAGACGAAGAGCGAGATCCCGATGAAACCGTTGGTGGTGAAGAACGCCCGGTTGAGTCGGGACAGGTCGTGCGGCTTGACGATGGTGTGCTCATAGACGAACGCCGCCGCCACGATCACCAGCCCGGCCCAGAACAGCACCCCGGCGCCGGTGGCCAGCGCGTACCAGACGAGCAGCGCCGTGGTGACGGCGTGACAGGCGCGGGCGCCCCGGATCGCGTTCGGCACGCCGAACCGGGCCGGCACCGACAGCACCCCGCACTCGCGGTCGGACTCGACGTCCTGGCAGGCGTAGATCAGGTCGAAGCCGCCGATCCAGACGCCGACCGCGAGACCCAGGACCACCGCGTGCCACGACCACTCCCCGGTGATCGCGAGCCAGCCGCCCACCGGACCCATGGCCTGCGCGAGCCCGAGGATCGCCTGCGGGAAGTTGGTGAACCTCTTGCCGTACGGATACACCACCATCGGGATCACCGCGATGGGGGCGAGGGCCAGGCAGAGCGGGTTGAGCAGCCCGGCGGCGCCCAGGAAGACGACCAGCGCGATCAGCGCGCCGGTCCAGGCGGAGCGCACCGACACGGCGCCGGTGACCAGTTCCCGGTGGGCCGTGCGCGGATTGCGGGCGTCGAGCTCGCGGTCGATGATCCGGTTGCAGGCCATCGCGAAGGTGCGCAGCCCCACCATGGCGACGGTGACCAGGAGCAGCTTCACCCAGTGGATGTCCCCGTCCAGCCGGAACATCGCGGTCAGCGCCGCGATATAGGCGAAGGGCAGCGCGAAGACCGAGTGCTCGATCATCACCAGCCGCAGGAAGGCCTTGGTCCGGCCGGGCTGCGGGACGGCGGCGGCAGCGGAGGCGCTCACAGTCCGTACTCCTTCCACCGTCGGGTCACCCGTTCGGATGTCTCCGGGTCCGACTCGACCATGTGCGGCCAGCCGCCGTCGCGGGTGTAGCCCTCCTCGGGCCACTTCGCGGTCGCGTCGATCCCCGCCTTGCCGCCCCAGAACTGCTGGTACGAGGCGTGGTCGAGGTGGTCGACCGGTCCCTCCACGACGGTGAGGTCACGGGCGTAGTCGGTGTTGCCGAGCGCCCGCCAGGACACGTCGTGCAGATCGTGGACGTCGCAGTCGGCGTCGACGACGACGATCAGCTTGGTGAGCGACATCATGTGCGCTCCCCAGATCGCGTGCATCACCTTCTGCGCGTGCTTGGGGTACTTCTTCTCGATCGAGACGATCGCGCAGTTGTGGAAGCCGCCCGACTCCGGCAGGTGGTAGTCGACGATGTCCGGCACGATGATCTTCAGGAGCGGCAGGAAGAACCGCTCGGTGGCGCGGCCCAGCGGGCCGTCCTCGGTGGGCGGGCGGCCCACGACGATGGACTGGAGCAGCGGGCGCCGGCGCATGGTCACGCAGTCGATGGTGAGCGCCGGGAACGGCTCCTGCGGCGTGTAGAAGCCGGTGTGGTCGCCGAACGGCCCCTCGGGCAGCATCTCGCCGGGTTCCAGCCACCCCTCGATGACGACCTCGGCGTTGGCCGGGACCTGGAGCGGCACGGTCTTGCAGTCGACCATCTCGACGCGCTTGCCCTGGATGAACCCGGCGAGCATGTACTCGTCCATGTCCCCCGGCAGCGGCGCGGTCGAGGCGTAAGTGACGGCGGGCGGGCAGCCGAAGGCGATGGCGACGGGCAGCCGCTCACCGCGCCGGGCGGCCACCGCGTAGTGGTTGCGGCTGTCCTTGTGGATCTGCCAGTGCATCCCGATGGTGCGCTTGTCGTGGCGCTGGAGGCGGTAGAGCCCGAGGTTGCGCACGCCCGTCTCGGGGTGCTTGGTGTGGGTGAGACCCAGGTTGAAGAACGAGCCGCCGTCCTCGGGCCAGGTGAACAGCGCCGGCAGCCGGTCGAGGTCGACGTCGTCACCGGTCAGGACCACCTCCTGGACCGGGGCGTCCTTCACCTTCTTCGGCGGGACGTGGACCATCGAGCCGAGCTTGCCGAAGGCCTCGCGCACCCCGACGAAGCCCTGCGGGAGCTCGGGCTTGAGCAGCCCGCCGATCTTCTCGCTGATCTCGTCGTAGGAGGCGAGCCCGAGCGCCTTGAGCAGACGCCGGTCGGTGCCGTACACGTTCATGGCCAGCGGCATGGCCGCGCCCTTGACGTTCTCGAAGAGGAGAGCGGGCCCGCCGGCCTTGTTGACCCGGTCGACGATCTCCCCGATCTCCAGGTACGGGTCGACTTCGGCCTTGATGCGGATGAGGTCGCCCTCACGCTCCAGCGCCCTCAGGAGCGAGCGAAGATCGTCGTAAGCCATGAGGTCAAGTATCGGGCACCGGTTACCCTGGGCCCGTCACCGGGGCTGCCGGACGCCCCGCCGCCGTTCCCTGGGGGGACCACCCGAACATGCTCAGGTATCTGCCGTTCCTGCTGGTCCTGGCGCTGTGGATCTACGCCTTCATCGACTGTCTGAACACCCCGGAGGAGGAGGTCCGCGGCCTCCCGAAGGTGGTGTGGGTGATCGTGATCCTGCTCTTCGGCGAGGTGCTGCTCGGGCCGGTCGCCTGGTTCTTCGCGGGCCGCCCGCGCCGCGTGGCCGGCCGCCGGGGCGGCTGGACCGCCCCGGACGACAACCCGGAGTTCCTGGCGAGCCTGAACCGGCCGAGGGACGACCCGCAGGACTAGGCGGGGCCGGGTCAGCTCCGGCGTTCGAGGACCACGTATCCGTACGCGACGCCGGTCATCGAGTACCGGGCGGACGGGTGCAGCTGACGCGCGTACTCCCGTGGGTCGCCCGCCCAGCCCGAGACGTTGTCGAGCGCGATGTAGTCCGGGATCACCCGCCGGGCGTCGCCCACCCACAGGACCCGGCAGCGGGAGGTGAGCCGCGAGATCGGCCCGACGTTCGCCTCGACGGTGGCGCCGTCCGGGATCCGGTCCAGCACCCGCTCGCGCGCGCTCACTTCGGCGCTCCTGGCGTACGTGGCCGGCTCGGTGAGCGCGGCCAGCGGCAGCGCGGTGGTCAGCGCGAGGGCGGCCGAGGCCGCGGCGGCGGGCAGCTGCCGGGCGTACGCGCGCAGCCACGGGCGCGGACTGCGACGGCCGCTGTCCACGGCGTCGGCGAGGGCGAGGGCCAGGACCGGCATCAGGACGGCGCTGTAGTGCCAGTCGGTCGACCAGTAGTGGTCGTCGGAGGAGAGGAACCGCCAGCCGACCGTCGGCGCGGCGGCGAACACCAGCGGTGAGCGCAGCGCGAGCAGCCCGGTGGGGAGCAGCAGCCACAGCAGGGTGCGCAGCTTGGTGCCGGACGCGGCGAACGGCCCGGCGCCACCGGTCTTGTTCCAGTAGTCGTACGCCCCGGTCGAGTTGAAGGCCGGTATCACCACCGTGAGGGTCACCACGACGGCGGCGATCCCGAAGGCCGCGACCCCGGCCGCGTACGCGGCGGCGCGCGGCGAGGTCCGCCGGGCGCGCAGGGCGACCACGGCCGCGAGGGCCGCCAGTGTCAGCCCCAGGTCCTCCTTGACCAGGACGAGCGGCAGCGCCCAGCAGAGCGCGGCCCGCCAGCGCCGGGCGAGGACCGCTTCGAGGGAGAAGGCGATCAGCGGCACCGCGAAGCAGATCTCGTGGAAGTCGAAGTCGGCGGCCCGCTGCAGGCCCCACGAAAGGCCGTAGGAGACGCCGAGCGCCAGCCCGGCGCCCCGCCCGAGCAGCCGGGCGGCGGCCCGGGTCACCGGCACCGCCGAGAGCGCGAAGAGCGCGGACTGGGCGACGAGCAGCGTGACGGGGGTGGGGAAGAGCCGGTAGACGGGGGCGAGCAGCGCGGTGACCGGGCTGAAGTGGTCGCCCAGGATGTTCGTGCCCGGCCCCTTCAAGTCGGCGACGGGTGCCCGCAGATGGGCGTAGCCGCGGATGGCCTGCTCGAAGATCCCGAGGTCCCAGGAGAGCGTCTCCATCCGCCGGAACCGGAGCACGGAGACGGTCGCGTACGCGGCGAACAGGGCGGCGGCGAGGACGTACGGATCGCGGGCGCCGGGGATGCGCCAACGCCCTTTTGGCCCTTGTTCGTCGGATACGCGGGTGGGCCGGACCCGGGTTTCGGGCAGCGCGAGGAGAGCTCCGTGCACGGTGAGGTCCTTGGGTCGGCGGGTGCGGTCAGCGGGTGCGGGTCAGCGGGTGCGGGTC
>NZ_JBJHPC010000159.1:0-12922 GCF_045257485.1 Streptomyces sp. YS-3
CCGCCTCCTCCGCCCCCCTGCACCCCGTCGCCCGCCAGGCCCTGGTGGCCTCCCTCGACGAGGGGTGGGCCGACCCGGCCCGGCTCTACCGCGAGGGCAGGCGGGCCCGGCTGCTGCTGGACGCGGCCCGGGAGGCCGCGGCCGAGGCCGTCGGCTGCCGCCCGGACGAGCTCGTGTTCACCTCTTCGGGTACCCGGGCGGTGCACTCCGGAATTTACGGTTCCGTCGCCGGGCGCCGGCGTGTCGGCCGCCATCTGGTCGTCTCGGCGGTGGAGCACTCCTCGGTGCTGCACGCGGGCGGGGCGCTGGAGGCGGACGGCGGCGAGATGACCCAGGTGCCGGTCGACCGGACCGGCGCGGTCTCCCCCGCCGCGTACGCCGCCGCCCTGCGCCCCGACACGGCGCTGGCGTGCCTGCAGTCCGCCAACCACGAGGTGGGCACCGCGCAGCCGGTGGGCGAGGTGGCCGCGGCGTGCCAAGAGGCGGGGGTGCCGCTGCTCGTGGACGCGGCCCAGTCGCTGGCGTGGGGCCCGGTCGAGGAGGGCTGGTCGCTGCTGGCCGCGAGCGCGCACAAATGGGGCGGACCCGCGGGAGTGGGGCTGCTGGCGGTCCGCAAGGGCGTCCGGTTCGCGCCGCGGGGCCCCGCCGACGAGCGGGAGTCGGGCCGGGCGGCCGGCTTCGAGAACCTCCCGGCGATCGTGGCGGCGGCGGCGTCGCTGCGGGCGGTACGGGCGGAGGCGGCGGCCGAGGCGGAGCGGCTGCGCGGGCTGGTCGACCGGGTGCGCACGGAGGTGGCCCGGCTGGTGCCGGACGTGGAGGTGGTCGGGGACCCGGTGCGGCGGCTGCCGCATCTGGTCACCTTCTCCTGTCTCTATGTCGACGGGGAGACCCTGCTGCACGAGCTGGACCGGGAGGGTTTCTCGGTTTCGTCCGGTTCGTCCTGTACGAGCAGCACCTTGACGCCGAGCCATGTGCTGCGGGCGATGGGGGTGCTGAGCGAGGGGAACGTCCGGGTGTCGCTGCCGTTCGGCACCGAGGCGTCCGACGTGGACCGGTTCCTGGAGGTGCTGCCCGGGGTGGTGGCGTCGGTGCGCGCGCGGCTGGGCGCCCCGGTGTCCTCCCCGGCGCCCGCCGCGCCCTCGGGCGATCTGACCCTCGACGCCCTGGGCAAGCGCTGCCCGATCCCGGTGATCGAACTCGCCAAGGTGATCGCCGACGTCCCAGTGGGCGGCACGGTCACGGTCCTCGCCGACGACGAGGCCGCCCGCCTGGACATCCCGGCGTGGTGCGCGATGCGGGGGCAGGAGTACGTGGGCGAGGAGGCGCGGGAGCGGGGTTCGGCGTACGTGGTGCGGCGCGTGGCGTGAGTCCCGGCGCACCCGGGGGCGCGGGCAACCGCGCGCGGCCCCCGCGCACCCGGCCCGGCGGCGGCGCGACCGGGGCGGACGCGCGAGCGCCCCGCCCCGGTCCCGGCCGGGCGGGCCTCAGCCGAGGTGCGCCCGTACCTCGTCCGCCGCGTCGGTCCCGTACGCCTTGGTGAAGCGGTCCATGAAGTGCGCGCGCCGCAGCTGGTACTCCTGGGTGCCGAGGGTCTCGATCACCAGCGTGGCCAGCATGCAGCCCACCTGCGCGGCCCGCTCGTGGCCCACCCCCCAGGACAGGCCCGACAGGAAGCCCGCGCGGAACGCGTCGCCGACGCCGGTCGGGTCGACCTTGGCGTCCTCCTCCGGGCAGCCGACCTCGATGGCGCCCTCGCCGGTCCGCTCGATGCGCACACCGCGCGAGCCGAGGGTGGTGACGCGGTAGCCGACCTTCCCCAGGATCTCCTCATCGCTCCAGCCGGTCTTGGACTCGATGAGCCCCTTCTCGTACTCGTTGGAGAAGAGGTACTTCGCGCCTTCGAGGAGCGTACGGATGTCGTCGCCGGACATCCGGGCGATCTGCTGGGAGAAGTCCGCCGCGAAGGGGATGCCCCGCGTCTTGCACTCCTCGGTGTGGCGCAGCATCGCCTCGGGGTCGTCGGCGCCGATCAGGACCAGGTCGAGGCCGCCCACGCGCTCGGCCACCGACTGGAGCTCGATCTGGCGGGCCTCGCTCATCGCGCCCGTGTAGAAGGAGCCGATCTGGTTGTGGTCGGCGTCCGTGGTGCACACGAAGCGGGCGGTGTGCAGGACCTCGGAGATACGGACCGAGTTGGTGTCGACCCCGTGCCGGTCCAGCCAGGCCCGGTACTCGTCGAAGTCGGAGCCGGCGGCGCCGACGAGGATCGGCCCGGTGCCGAGCTGGCCCATCCCGAAGCAGATGTTCGCGCCCACACCGCCCCGGCGCACGTCGAGGTTGTCGACGAGGAAGGAGAGGGAGACCGTGTGCAGCTGATCGGCGACCAGTTGGTCGGCGAATCGGCCGGGGAAGGTCATGAGGTGGTCGGTGGCGATGGAGCCGGTGACTGCGATACGCACGGCTAGGACACTCCTGCGTGGAGGACTGTTGACAACTAACGCTACCGGGTCGACGCGACTGTGCCGAAGGGCTGAATCTACCCGATAGTAGGCCTTTTTCCGCATGGTTCCCGCTGGCTACGGTGCGGAATATGGAAACCATGAAGCGCACCGGGAACGTCACACCGGCCGTCACGGCCGAACCGAGCCTCGCCGAGCTGCGCGGCGCCTGTGCCCGAATGGCCCCCCACTGGGTGGTCCCGGCGGCCACCGCGCCGGCGCCCGTGCCGCCCTCGCGGATCCACGGGGTGTCCGTACCGCCGTCCTCGGTGGAGCTCATCGCCACCATGTCCGAGTACGGCGACTGAACCCTGCCCCGGACCGCTCCGGGGGCGGCCCCGGCGGGACCCGGGTGACGGGGTGGCGCGCGGAGGGAACCGCGCGCTCCCCCACTCCGTCCAAGGCCTGTCCCCCGTAAAGGGGATGCGGGATACGACTGGACAGGAGCGATGCGGTGAGCAGCGAGCACACGCAGGATGAGTCGCCACGGCGGCGGACGCGACGGTCGCCGTTCGTCCTCGCCTCGGTCGCGGCGGCGGTGCTGGTCGCGGGCGGCGGCGGGGCCTACTGGGCCTCCACCGCCTCGGGCGGCTCGCCCGCCGCGGGAGGCGCCGCGGACGCGAAGGCCGGGGCGGGCAGGGACGACGGTCCGCCGCCGATCGGCCTGGACAGCGGCAGGGAGGGCATCGCCCCCGGCGAACCGGACCCGAACGGGGTGGTCTACCGCGCCGAGGGGAAGCTGCCCGACGGACCGGCGACCGCGGCGGTGTACCGGCCGGCCGGTACGGTCGCCGAGGCCGAGGTGGCGAAGCTGGCGAAGGCCCTGGGGATCGACGGGCCCCCGCGCCTGGAGGGCGACGTGTGGAAGGCCGGGGTCACCAAGGACGGCGGCGGCCCCGTACTGACGGTCAATCAGAAGGCGCCGGGCAGCTGGACGTTCGCCCGCTACGGCGCCGGCGGCACGGACAACTGCCCCCAGGGCAGCAAATGCCCCATGCACACCACCGGGCAGGGCGTGGCCCCGGGCGAGCACGACCCGACGAGCCACGGCTCCCCGCCCGGCGAGCAGGCCGCCGAGGCGGCGGCCCGGCCCGTACTGAAGGCGCTGGGCCAGGACGACGCCAAGCTCGACGCGTCCCAGCTGATGGGCCCGGCCCGGGTGGTGAACGCGGACCCGGTGATCGGCGGTCTGCCCACCTTCGGCTGGACGACCGGCATCCAGGTCGGCCCGGACGGGCAGGTGGTCGGCGGCAGCGGCCTGCTGAAGGCGCCGCGGAAGGGCGCCACCTATCCGGTGCTGAGCGCCGAGGAGACCCTGAAGCAGCTCAACGGATCGGGCGGCGGACGCCCGACGGGCAAGGACTGCACCGGCCCGGTGCCGCTGGAGGACCCGCAGGGCGAGCCCACCCGGGGCCGGCTGCCGAGCGATCCGCAGCGCAAGCTGCCCAGTGACCCCCAGGGCCCGGGCCGGCAGCCGTGCAAGCAGGGCACGCCCTCGACGGTGACCGTCGACAAGGCGGTGTTCGGGCTCTCCGCGCAGTACGTGGACGGACAGCAGATCCTCGTACCGTCCTGGCTCTTCCAGGTGAAGCCGACCGGCGCCGAGCGGCCGGTCACCGTCACCGCCCCGGCGCTGGCCCCGAAGTACCTGGCGAAGCCGCCCGCGCCGCCGGCCGGGCCGGGCACCGCCCTGCCCGCGCCGTCCGGGTCGTCCCCGTCCGGCCACCAGGCGCTGGTGTCGTACGCGGTGGACCAGGACGGCCGCACCCTGACCGTCACCTTCTGGGGCGGGATCTGCGACACCTACGCGGCGACGGCGGACGAGAGCGGCGACCAGGTCCGGGTCACGGTGGGGATCGCGCACCACGATCCCAAGAAGATCTGCGCCATGGTGGCCAAGAAGGAGACGGTCACGGTGACGCTGCACCAGACGCTGGGAGCGCGTGAGGTGGTCGACGCCAACACCGGCAAGCCGCTGCCGAAGGGCTGAGCGAGCGGCGCCGCACATGACGAAGGCGGGCACCCCCGAGGGGGAGCCCGCCTTCCTCGTCGTGCTGGCGCGCTCTAGCTGAAGGAGTCGCCGCAGGCGCAGGAGCCCGTCGCGTTCGGGTTGTCGATCGTGAAGCCCTGCTTCTCGATGGTGTCCACGAAGTCGATCGAGGCGCCGCCCAGGTACGGGGCGCTCATACGGTCGGTGACGACCTTCACGCCGTCGAAGTCCTTGACGACGTCGCCGTCGAGCGAGCGCTCGTCGAAGAAGAGCTGGTAGCGCAGGCCGGAGCAGCCGCCGGGCTGGACGGCGACGCGCAGGGCGAGGTCTTCCCGGCCTTCCTGGTCAAGGAGGGCCTTGACCTTGGCCGCGGCGGCGTCGGACAGGAGGATGCCGTCGCTCACAGTGGTGGTCTCGTCCGATACGGACATCTGCTTCTCTCCCGGGTTGTACGGAGACTGCTTGCCGACGGTTGCAACCGGCGGGGCGCCGGATTCATTCCGGGCCGTGCGTGGGCCGCGGCCGTGCCGGGGTCCACCTTCATGCTCGCACACCCCGGCGCGGGCCGGAAAAGGCCTGGGGAGAACCGGGGAGAGCCGGGTCTCCCCCGGGGAAACACCGCTGCCGCCGGGACGCGGCCCGGGCGAAGCGGGGTGTGTCACATCGACGCTATGGCCATCGTCAAACTGACGTGAAGCAGTTATGATAGATAGCGTCATTTAGACGAAAACTCGTCTGCGAAAGAGAAAGGGTGCGTGACGTGACCACCGCCCAGCCCAGGCAGGATCTCGCTGTCCAGCCGTCGCCGCTCGCCCTGCTGCTGCTCGGCCGTGAGGCCGACCCGAAGAGCGAGCGCGGTGTGGAGTGCCCCGGCGACCTGCCGTCCCCGTCCGACCCGGACCTGGTGGCACGCGCCCGCGCGGCCAAGGAGAGGCTCGGGGACAAGGTCTTCGTCCTCGGCCACCACTACCAGCGCGACGAGGTCATCCAGTTCGCCGACGTGACCGGTGACTCCTTCAAGCTGGCCCGGGACGCCGCCGCGAAGCCGGAGGCCGAGTACATCGTCTTCTGCGGTGTGCACTTCATGGCCGAGTCCGCGGACATCCTGACCTCGGACGAGCAGAAGGTCGTGCTGCCGGACCTGGCCGCCGGCTGCTCGATGGCCGACATGGCCACGGCCGAGCAGGTCGCCGAGTGCTGGGACGTGCTGACCGAGGCGGGGATCGCCGAGCAGGTCGTGCCCGTCTCGTACATGAACTCCTCCGCCGACATCAAGGCCTTCACCGGCAAGCACGGCGGCACCATCTGCACCTCCTCCAACGCCAAGAAGGCGCTGGAGTGGGCCTTCGAGCAGGGCGAGAAGGTGCTCTTCCTGCCGGACCAGCACCTGGGCCGCAACACCGCCGTCCGCGACATGGGCATGTCGCTGGAGGACTGTGTGCTCTACAACCCGCACAAGCCGAACGGCGGCCTCACCGCCGAGCAGCTGCGCGACGCCAAGATGATCCTGTGGCGGGGCCACTGCTCGGTGCACGGCCGGTTCTCGCTGGACTCGGTCAACGACGTACGGGAGCGGATCCCGGGCGTGAACGTGCTGGTGCACCCCGAGTGCCGGCACGAGGTCGTGGCCGCGGCGGACTACGTGGGCTCGACGGAGTACATCATCAAGGCCCTGGAGGCCGCGCCGCGCGGGTCGAAGTGGGCCATCGGCACGGAGCTGAACCTGGTCCGCCGTCTGGCGAACCGATTCGCCGCGGAGGACAAGGAGATCGTCTTCCTCGACAAGACGGTCTGCTTCTGCTCGACGATGAACCGGATCGACCTGCCGCACCTGGTGTGGACCCTGGAGTCGCTGGCGGACGGCAAGCTCGTCAACCGGATCCAGGTGGACGCGGAGACGGAGAGCTTCGCGAAGCTGGCGCTGGAGCGGATGCTGGCGCTGCCGTAGGCGCCCCGTCCCGGCCCGGTTTTCGTCCGCGGCCGGGTGGGTGGCTGGTCGCGCAGTTCCCCGCGCCCCTTGAGTAGTCCGCCGCAGCCGGAGCAATCGGCTCAGCCACGGGCGTTGCCAGGGGCGCTGGGAACCGCGCGCCCGGCCACCCACCGCCCCGCGGACAAACCGGGCCGGGCCGGAGAGGGTGTCCGGTTATTCGACCCTGGGCCGTACCAGACCCGACTCGTAAGCGATCACCACCAGTTGGGCCCGGTCGCGCGCCCCCAGCTTCGCCATCGCCCGGTTGACGTGGGTCTTGACCGTGAGCGGGCTGACCACCAGGCGCTCCGCGATCTCGTCGTTGGACAGGCCCCCCGCCACCTGGACGAGGACCTCGCGCTCGCGGCCGGTGAGGGCCGCCAGGCGCTCCGCGTGGGCGCCGGGCGGCTCGCCCGAGCCGTCCCAGCTGCCGCCCTGGGCGAGGAAGCTGGCGATGAGCCCCTTGGTCGCCACCGGCGAGAGCAGCGCCTCACCGGCCGCCGCGATCCGGATGGCGTTCAGGAGCTCGTCCGGCTCGGCGCCCTTGCCCAGGAAGCCGGAGGCACCGGCCCGCAGGGACTGCACCACGTACTCGTCGACCTCGAAGGTCGTGAGCATGACGACGTGGACATCGGCGAGCTCCGGGTCCTGGCTGATCATGCGGGTCGCGGCGAGCCCGTCCGTGCCGGGCATCCGGATGTCCATCAGCACCACGTCGGCCCGGGTCGCCCGGGCCACCGCGACCGCCTCGGCCCCGTCGGACGCCTCGCCCACCACGAGCATCCCCGGCTCGGAGTCGACGAGCACCCGGAACGCGGAGCGCAGCAGCGCCTGGTCGTCCGCGAGTACCACCCTGATCGTCATACGCAGCCTTCCCCCGGTCCCTCGGCCGCCCGGACGGCCTCGGCCGCCTTGCGGGCCTCCGCCGTGCGGGCCGTGTCGGCCGCCTTGAGGGGAAGTATCGCCTGCACCCGGAAGCCGCCGCCGTAGCGGGGTCCCGCCGTGCAGGTGCCGCCCAGCGCGCTGACGCGCTCGCGCATCCCGAGCAGGCCGTGGCCGCCACCGTCGCCCCCGGTGGCGCCGTCGCCCGGACCGGTGCCGTTGTCGATGACCGTGACCTCCGCGTTCGGCCCCACCCGCACCACGCTGACCTCGGCCCGCGCGTTGGGGCCCGCGTGTTTGCGTACGTTGGTGAGGGCTTCCTGGATCACCCGGTACGCGGCGAGGTCCACGGCCGCCGGAAGTCCCGCGCGTACGGCCGGATCGAGGGCGGCGAGTTCGACCGGCAGCCCCGCCCGGCGGAAACCGCCCAGCAGATCGTCCAGGAGCGCGAGGCCCGGGGCCGGCTCGGTGGGCGCCTCGGGGTCGCCGGACTGGCGCAGCAGGCCGACGGTGGCCCGCAGCTCGTTCAGCGCCGAACGGCTGGCCTCCCGTACGTGCGCGAGGGCCTCCTTGGCCTGGTCGGGGCGCTTGTCCATGACGTGCGCGGCGACCCCGGCCTGGACGTTGACCAGCGCGATGTGGTGGGCCACGACGTCGTGCAGATCGCGGGCGATGCGCAGCCGCTCCTCCGCGACCCGGCGCCGCGCCTCCTCCTCGCGGGTGCGCTCGGCCCGTTCGGCGCGCTCGCGGATGGACTCGACGATGGCCCGGCGGCTGCGGACGGCGTCCCCGGCGGTCGCGGCGAGCCCGGTCCAGGCGAGCACGGCGACGTTCTCCTGCGCGTACCAGGGCGCGTCCCCGAAGACCATCGCGGTGGCCGTGAGGACGCCCATGGTGGTGATGCCGACGCGGTAGGTGGTGGCGCGGTCGGTGTGCGCGGCGACCGTGTACAGCGCGACGACGGGGGCGATCGCGATGGGGGCGGGCGAGTTGCCCGCGAGGAGGTCGGCGACGGTGACGCCGCCGGTCAGCCCGAGGACCGCGAGCGGGTTGCGGCGGCGCAGCGCCAGTGAGACGGCGCCGAGCACCGCGAGGACGAGGGCCGTCACGCTGGGGGTCCGGGTCCCGAAGACGGGGCCGTTGGAGCCGTGGGGGTCGGCGAAGGAACCGACGACCATGCAGACGAGGACGACCCCGGCGAGAGCGGCGTCCCCGGCGAGGGGGTGGGCGCGGAGCCATCCGTGGATGCGGGCGAACGTCACGCCTCCCTACGGTACGGGGCGCGCCCGACGCGCGGGACCGCCCCCGCGCGCCCGGCCGGCCGGGGACCGGCGGCGGCGGTCCGCGCGCACGGCGGCGGTGCGGGCCCCGGGGATCTGCCCCGCTCGATCCCCGAGCCACGAGGGCGATCTCCCGGCCCACCAGGGACGCCGCGTGCCCGGCCGGCCCGGGACCGGCGGCGGCGGTCCGCGCGGTCGGCCGCCCGTGCGGGCCGGGGAACTTCCCCGCCCGGTCCCCGGGCCACGAGAGCGACCTCCCGGCCCACCGGGGACGCCCTCGCATGCCCGGCCGGCCGGGGACCGGCCCGATGCAGCGAGGGCCGGCGGGCGGTGGTCCTCGCGCACGGCGGGGGTGCGGGCCCGGGGAACTTCCCCGCTCGATCCCTAGGCCACGAGGGCGATCTCCCGGCCGCGACTGCGGCGGTCACCGGCCGGTGTACCGCAGTCTGCCTCTGGCGCCACACCGGTGGCCCGTGCCGCAGCCCAAGGAGAGGTCCATGCCCCGACTCCCGCACCTGGCCGGAATCGCCGTGACCGCCGTCGCCCTCGGCGTACTCGCGTCGGCTCCCGCGTCCGGTGACGAGCCGATCGTGTCGCATCCGCGTGTGGTCGCCCACTTCGACTTCACCGCCGGCCAGACACCCGAGAACATCGCGCTCGAACCCGACGGCTCCGCCGATCTGACCTTCGCCTTCGCCCGTCAGGTCGCCAACGTCACCCGGCACGGGGACATCCGCAGACGGGTCACCCTGCCCGCCGTCGCCCACCCGAACACCCCCCTCGTCCACAACGCCGTCGTCCTCGGCATCGCCCGCGCCCACGACGGCACCCTCTACGTCAACTACGCCACCGGCACCAGCAAGACCGGCATCTGGCGCATCGCGCCCCACGGCGGCAGACCCCGGCAGATCGTGAAGCTGCCGCCGAACGGGCTGCCCAACGGCCTCGCCCTCGACGAGCACCGGGGCGTGCTCTACGCCGCCGACTCGGTGCTGGGAGTCGTCTGGCGCGCACCGGTGACAGGAGGCAGGCGCACCGCGTGGGCCACCGGGACGGCCCTCGACCCGGTCCCGTCCGGCACCGGTTTCGGCGCCAACGGCATCAAGGTCCACGACGGCGCCGTCTGGGTCTCCAACACCGACCGAGGGACCCTGCTGCGCATCCCGGTACGCCGCCACGGCTCCGCGGGCCGGATCCAGGTCCGGGCGGCGGACCTCGACGGCATCGACGACTTCGCGTTCACCTCACGCCACGGGGACACCGTCCTCGCCGCGGTGGACAGCACCAACGAGGTCGCCGTGGTGCGCCCCGACGGCACCCACTCCGTCGTCCTCACCCAGCAGGACGGGCTCACCAACCCGACCTCCGTGGCCGTGAGCGACCGGACGGTCTACGTGCCCAGCGCCTCGTACTTCGCCACCGAGCCGGACCCGAACCTGCTCCTGGCCCGGCTGAACCGCGGCTGAGGCCCGACCGGGCGGGACAAGGGGCGGGCCCGCTCAGCGGGCCCGCCCCTTCGTCGCTCCGGCTAGCCCGGGATCAGACCGTCGTCGCTGAGCATGTCCCTGACCTCGTCCAGGGTGGCGTCCTCCGCCGGGAGGATGAGCTCCGACGGCTCAAGGGCGTCGTCCGGGAGGGGCTCGCCCAGTCGCCGGACCGCGTCGAGGAGGGCGGCCAGGGTGCGGCGGAAGCCCTCCTCGTCACCCGCCTCCATCTGCTCCAGCAGCTCGTCGTCCAGCTTGTTGAGCTCGGTGAAGTGGCTGTCGGCCAGCTTCACCTGGCCCTCCCCCATGATCCGCACGATCATGGCGACTCCTCCTTGGCCCTCGGCCCTACTGCTTGTCGAAGCGGGGGGTCTGCTGCTGCGGACGGTCCTGCGGGGCACCGGTGCCGCCCTCGATGGCCTGCTGGCCCGACGTACCGCCGGTCAGCTCGGCCTTCATCCGCTGCAGTTCCAGCTCTACATCCGTACCACCGGAGATGCGGTCGAGCTCGGCCTGGAGATCGTCCTTCTGGAGGCCGGACTGGTCGTCGAGGGCCCCGGAGGCCAGCAGCTCGTCGATCGCGCCCGCCCGCGCCTGGAGCTGAGCGGTCTTGTCCTCGGCCCGCTGGATGGCCATGCCGACGTCGCTCATCTCCTCGGAGATGCCCGAGAAGGACTCGGCGATCCGGGTCTGCGCCTGGGCCGCCGTATAGGTCGCCTTGATCGTCTCCTTCTTCGTACGGAAGGCGTCGACCTTGGCCTGGAGCCGTTGGGCCGCGAGGGTGAGCTTCTCCTCCTCGCCCTGGAGGGTCTGGTGCTGCGTCTCCAGGTCGGTCACCTGCTGCTGGAGCGCGGCGCGGCGGGACAGCGCCTCGCGCGCCAGGTCCTCGCGGCCGAGCGCCAGCGCCTTGCGGCCCTGGTCCTCCAGCTTGGTGGACTGGCTCTGGAGCTGGTTCAGCTGCAGTTCGAGCCGCTTGCGGGAGGTCGCCACATCGGCCACGCCGCGGCGCACCTTCTGGAGCAGCTCCAGCTGCTTCTGGTACGAGTAATCGAGGGTCTCGCGCGGGTCCTCGGCCCGGTCAAGGGCCTTGTTCGCCTTCGCGCGGAAGATCATCCCCATACGCTTCATGACACCGCTCATGGGCTTCGCGCGCCCCCTTCTGACGGACTCCGGCTCCAGCTTGCGACAGAACCCACAGTACGGGCCCTGCATCCATTACCGCACTGTTCGGACGTGGATGCGGTCATCCCCAAGGACGACTGCGTCCCCGCGCGCTCCGGCGCAGGGAGTAGGTGACGGTCGGGGACCGGGCACTTACTTCCCGCGTCCGCGCCCGTCCACACCCCTGGTGACGCAAGGCGTTGCCGGATCGTTCCCCACCGGCCTGTGGTCCCTGCCCGCGACCCCGTACCCTTGGTGTTTGTGTTCCGTAGCCGTTCCAACGAAGCGAAGGCCCCCACCGACAAGGTGACGGCGGACCTCTCCAAGCAGCCCCGCGACCCCGAGGCCCCCAAGGGCCGGCCCACGCCCAAGCGGAGTGCGGCCCAGACCCAGCGCCGTCGGGCGTCGACCGTGCCGACCGACCGCAAGGAGGCCGCCAAGCGCCAGCGCGAGGTCCGCCGGATCGAGCTGGCCAAGCAGCGCGAGGCGCTCGCCAACGGCGACCAGCGCTATCTGCCGGCCCGCGACCGGGGTCCCGTACGCAAGTTCGTGCGCGACTACGTCGACTCGCGGTTCTGCATCGCCGAGTTCTTCCTGCCGCTCGCCGTGATCATCCTGGTCCTGTCGATGGTCCGGATCGGCAGTCTGCAGAACATCGCGCTGCTGCTGTGGCTCGCCGTGATCGTGCTGATCGTGGTCGACTCCATCGGTCTGGCCTTCCGTCTGAAGAAGCAGCTCAAGGAGCGCTTCCAGGACGAGCCGACCAAGGGCGCGGTGGCGTACGGCCTGATGCGTACGCTCCAGATGCGCCGGCTTCGGCTGCCGAAGCCGCAGGTCAAGCGCGGGGAACGGCCCTGAGCACGGACGTCGCCGCTTTCAGCGGCGCCTCCGGCAACTGGCTGAGGGGCCTGGGCGGTCTGCGCAACACCGTGCGCCAGGAGCTCGTGGCCCGTCAGCTCGACGAGCAGATAGCCGGCCGGTTCCCGGTCGGCCAGCGGCTGCGTGTCCTCGACGTCGGTACGGGCCAGGGCACCCAGGCCCTGCGCCTGGCCCGGGCCGGGCACACCGTGACGGGGCTGGAGTCCGACCCCGAGATGCTCCGGGTGGCGCGCGAGGCGCTGCTGACGGAGCCGGAGGGCATCCGCGAGCGGGTGCGGCTGGTCGAGGGCGACGGCAACGAGACCGGCGTCCACTTCCTGCCCGGCTCCTTCGACGTGGTCCTCTGCCACGGGGTGCTGATGTACGTCCGGGAGCCCGACGCGATGCTCGCGGGGCTGGCCCGGATGCTCGCGCCCGGGGGGCTGCTGTCGCTGCTCGTACGGAACGCGGACGCGCTGGCCATGCGGCCGGGGCTGGCCGGGGACTGGGACGGGGCGCTGGCCTCCTTCGACACCGACGCGTACACCAACCGGCTCGGGCTGTCCGTCCGGGCCGACCGGCTCGACACGCTGACGCGGACGCTGGACGGGATCGCCGCGCCGCTGCACGCCTGGTACGGCGTGCGGGTCTTCACCGACAACGTGCCCAACGACGTGCAGCTGCCCTCGGCCGACGAGCTGGACCGGCTGCTGGCCGCCGAGGACCGGGCCGGGCGTACCGACCCCTACCGGCGGGTCGCCGCGCTGCTCCATCTGTGCGGGGTGCGGGGGTAGTTGGGC
>NZ_JBJHPC010000160.1:0-12848 GCF_045257485.1 Streptomyces sp. YS-3
GCTGGGGGCTCGGGCGGGAGCGTTACGCCCTGCGGGGGCACCGGCCCGGGCCGGAGCGTTACGCCTTGCGCAGGCGGAACGTCAGCGACAGCCCCTCGTCCGTGAACGGAGCGCCGTACGCGTCGTCCGCCGCCCCGGACGCGTAGTCCGTCGCGAGAACCTCCTCCGCGATCAGCTCCGCGTGCGCGGACAGCGCCGAGGCGACCTCCGCGTCCGTCGACTCCCACCGCACCGCGATCCGGTCCGCCACATCCAGCCCGCTGTTCTTGCGCGCCTCCTGGATCAGCCGGATCGCGTCCCGGGCCATACCCGCCAGCCGCAGCTCCGGCGTGATCTCCAGGTCGAGGGCGACCGTCGCGCCCGAGTCGGACGCCACCGACCAGCCCTCACGCGGCGTCTCGGTGATGATCACCTCGTCGGGGGCCAGCACCACCCGCTCGCCGCCCACCTCGACCGACGCCTCGCCGGTGTCCCGCAGGGACGCCGACAGCGCCGCCGCGTCCGCCGCCGCGACCGCCTTGGCCACGTCCTGGACGCCCTTGCCGAACCGCTTGCCCAGGGCACGGAAGTTCGCCTTGGCCGTGGTGTCGACCAGCGAGCCGCCCACCTCGGAGAGCGACGCCAGGGACGAGACGTTCAGCTCCTCCGTGATCTGCGCGTGCAGCTCCGGCGAGAGGGACTCGAAGCCCGCCACGGCAACCAGCGCGCGCGACAGCGGCTGGCGCGTCTTGACGCCCGACTCCGCGCGCGTGGCGCGGCCCAGCTCCACCAGCCGCCGCACGAGCAGCATCTGCTGCGACAGCGTCGGGTCGATCGCCGCCGCGTCCGCCTTCGGCCACGACGACAGGTGCACGGACTCCGGCGCGTCCGGCGTCACCGGCACCACCATGTCCTGCCACACCCGCTCGGTGATGAACGGCGTGAGCGGCGCCAGCAGCCGCGTCACCGTCTCCACCACGTCGTGCAGCGTGCGCAGCGCCGCCTTGTCGCCCTGCCAGAACCGGCGCCGCGAACGGCGCACGTACCAGTTGGACAGGTCGTCCACGAAGGAGGAGAGCAGCTTGCCGGCGCGCTGCGTGTCGTACGCCTCCAGGGCCTGCGTCACCTGCTCGACCAGCGTGTTCAGCTCGCTCAGCAGCCAGCGGTCCAGGACCGTGCGCTCCGCCGGGGCCGGGTCGGCCGCGCTGGGCGCCCAGTCGGACGTACGCGCGTACAGCGCCTGGAAGGCCACCGTGTTCCAGTACGTGAGGAGCGTCTTGCGGACGACCTCCTGGATGGTGCCGTGGCCCACGCGGCGCGCCGCCCACGGGGAGCCGCCGGCCGCCATGAACCAGCGCACCGCGTCCGCGCCGTGCTGGTCCATGAGCGGGATGGGCTGCAGGATGTTGCCCAGGTGCTTGGACATCTTGCGGCCGTCCTCGGCGAGGATGTGGCCCAGGCAGACCACGTTCTCGTACGACGACTTGTCGAAGACCAGCGTGCCGACCGCCATCAGCGTGTAGAACCAGCCACGGGTCTGGTCGATGGCCTCGCTGATGAACTGCGCCGGGTAGCGGCTCTCGAACAGTTCCTTGTTCTTGTACGGGTAGCCCCACTGCGCGAACGGCATCGAGCCCGAGTCGTACCAGGCGTCGATCACCTCGGGGACGCGGACCGCCGTGTGCGAGCAGCCCTCGGCCGTGCAGGTGAAGGTGATGTCGTCGATGAACGGGCGGTGCGGGTCCAGCTCGCTCTGGTCGGTGCCCGACAGCTCGCTGAGCTCGGCGCGCGAGCCGACGCACGTCAGGTGGTCGTCCTCACAGCGCCAGATCGGCAGCGGGGTGCCCCAGTAGCGGTTGCGGGAGAGCGCCCAGTCGATGTTGTTGTTCAGCCAGTCGCCGAAGCGGCCCTGCTTGACGGAGTCCGGGAACCAGTTGGTCTTCTCGTTCTCCCGCAGCATCGCGTCCTTGACGGCGGTGGTGCGGATGTACCAGGACGGCTGCGCGTAGTAGAGCAGCGCGGTGTGGCAGCGCCAGCAGTGCGGGTAGCTGTGCTCGTACGGGACGTGGCGGAAGAGCAGGCCGCGCTCGGCCAGGTCGGCGGTCAGCTTCTCGTCGGCCTTCTTGAAGAAGATGCCGCCGACCAGCGGGACGTCCTCCTCGAAGGTGCCGTCGGGGCGGACCGGGTTGACGACCGGCAGGCCGTACGCCTTGCAGACCAGGAGGTCGTCGGCGCCGAAGGCGGGGGACTGGTGGACCAGACCCGTACCGTCCTCGGTCGTCACGTACTCGGCGTTCACCACGTAGTGCGCGGGCTCGGGGAACTCGATGAGCTCGAAGGGGCGCTGGTAGGTCCAGCGCTCCATCTCGGCGCCCGTGAAGGTCTGCCCGGTGGCCTCCCAGCCCTCGCCGAGCGCCTTCTCCAGCAGCGGCTGGGCGACGACCAGCTTCTCGTCACCGTTGGTGGCCACCACATAGGTCACCTCGGGGTGGGCCGCCACGGCGGTGTTGGAGACCAGCGTCCACGGCGTGGTCGTCCACACCAGGAGCGCCGCCTCGCCCGCGAGGGGGCCGCCGGTCAGCGGGAAGCGGACGAAGACCGAGGGGTCGACGACCGTCTCGTATCCCTGCGCCAGCTCGTGGTCGGACAGGCCGGTGCCGCAGCGGGGGCACCAGGGGGCGACCCGGTGGTCCTGGGTGAGCAGGCCCTTGTTGAAGATCTCCTTCAGGGACCACCAGACGGACTCCACGTACTCGGGGTCCATCGTCCGGTAGGCGTCGTCCAGGTCGACCCAGTAGCCCATCCGGGTCGTGAGCTCGGCGAAGGCGTCGGTGTGGCGGGTCACCGACTCGCGGCACTTGGCGTTGAACTCGGCGATGCCGTACGCCTCGATGTCCTTCTTGCCGTTGAAGCCGAGCTCCTTCTCGACGGCGAGCTCGACCGGCAGGCCGTGGCAGTCCCAGCCGGCCTTGCGGGCCACGTGGTAGCCCTGCATGGTCCGGAAGCGGGGGAAGACGTCCTTGAAGACGCGGGCCTCGATGTGGTGGGCGCCCGGCATGCCGTTGGCGGTCGGCGGGCCCTCGTAGAACACCCACTCGGGGCGGCCCTCGGACTGCTCAAGGCTCTTGGTGAAGACCTTCGCCTCGCGCCAGAAGTCGAGCACGGCGTGCTCCAGCGCGGGCAGGTCGACCTGGGCGGGCACCTGGCGGTACTGCGACATCCGTTCATCCTCCGGCGGATCGTCGTACGTTTCCGTCGGAGGGACGAGAGCTGCGGCCGTCCTACGGCCCCGCGCTCCCGCGGTACCACCCTCCTTGGCGGTGTACGGGACACCGCCCCCTCATTGGGGTCGCGAAGCCGGTTCTACTCGCACCCGGGGGTGCTTTCTTCCGGCGGCTCCGGGGTGATCTTCACATCGCGCTCGCCTCCGGGCTCCCACCGTCCCCGGATCGCTCTTGGCTGCGTACGACGCTACTCGTCCCATTCACGCCTCTCGCTGCGCCCAGTGTAAGGGCCCGCACCGACAGCGGCCGACCGGATATCCGGCGGGGCCGCGCCGGGGCCGCCACGGGCGCGTGCATGACCCGAATGGGCATACGGGGCCGGACGGGGTCCGGCGGCGCCCGTGGGGCGGATTACGGGCCGGAGAGCTGGGCACAACGGATGCAGGTTCGTCTCCGGGCACGTCGGGTGGGGGCGGACCGGCGGCGTGCCCCGTTGCCGCGGGCCTGGGGTCGATTTATCGTCCCAGCACGATGCGCGAGCAAGATCACAATATGTGAAGGGGCCGCGGCCATGGTGGCAGGGAAGACCGCGTTGGCGTCCGAGGACGCAGTGGAGTCCGCGGCCACGGAGAGCGCGTCCGCGTCCCGGGGGCGGGCGGCGTCCGGGGGGCCGGCGGCGGCCGGGAAGAAGACGGCGACCGGGAGGAAGACCGCGGCCAAGAAGGAGGCGGCCTCGACGAAGGCCCCGGCCGGGAAGGCGGCGGCGAAGAAGGCGGCGGCGAAGAAGACGGCTGCCAAGAAGACCGTGGCCAAAAAGGCCGTGGCCGATGAGACCGGTACGAAGAAGGCGGCGGCCAAGAGGGAGGCGGTCAAGGAGGCTCCGGCCAAGAAGGCGGCGGCCAAAAAGACCACGGCCAAGAAAGCTCCCGCCAAGAAAACCGCAGCCGAGGAGGCCCGTGCCGAGAGGGCCGCGATGAAGGAAGCCGTGGCCGAGAATCCCGTGGCCGAGAAAGCCGCCGTCGACAACGCGGCCCCGGCCAAGAAGGCTGCCACCAAGAAGACGGCGTCGGCCGACAAGGCTGCCGCCAAGAAAACCGCGTCCGCCCACGAGGCTGGCGCCAACAAGGCGGCGGCGGCCAAGAAGGCCACCGCTTCGAAGACCGCGTCAGCTGACAAGGCTGCCGCCGAGAAGAGGGTGGCCGCCAAGAAGGCTGCCGCCAAGAAAACCGCGTCCGCCCACGAGGCTGGCGTCAAAAAGACGGCGGCGGCCAAGAAGGCCACCGCTTCGAAGACCGCGTCAGCCGACAAGGCTGGCGCCAAGAAGACGGCGGCGGCCAAGAAGACCGCCGCTACGAAGACCGCGTCGGCCAAGAAGGTCGGTGCCGCTAAGACCGCGTCAGCGGGTAAAGCTGCCGTCGGGGCAGTGAAGACGGTCGCCACGGCGGCCCAGGGGGCGGCCGAGGCCGCGGAGCAGAGGGGAACCGAGAACGTGGTTGCCAAGAACACGGCCGGCGAGGCCGCGGCCAGGAAGTCCACGGCGGCGTCGGCCGTACCGAAGGCCCGCGCGGTCGTCGCCGGGGTGCCCGGTGAGCTGCCGGTGCGGCCCGGGGAGGACCCCTGGACGCCCGAGGAGGTCGGTGAGGCGCGTACCGAGCTGACCGGCGAGGTCCTGCGGCTGCGGGCCGAGATCGAGGCCTCCGAGGCCGCCCTGAGCGGGCTGATGCGGGACTCCGGGGACGGCGCGGGCGACGACGACGCCGACACCGGGACCAAGAACATCACCCGCGAGCACGAGATGGCGCTCGCCGCCGTCGCGCGCGAGATGCTGGAGCAGACCGAACGGGCGCTGGAGCGGCTCGACGCCGGGACGTACGGCTACTGCGAGGTCTGCGGCAACCCCATCGGCAAGGCGCGGATGCAGGCCTTCCCGCGCGCGACCCTCTGCGTGGAGGACAAGCAGAAGCAGGAACGCCGGGGCTGAGTCCGTACGCGTGTGTCGTACGCTCGTCCCCAGTCAGGTACCTAGGGTTGAGGGACTCACGTGGCAGAGGCGGAGCGCATCATCGGTACGCCGGACGTAGAAGGGCCCGACGGGGCCGCGGCTCCCGGCGAGCGGCCCAGGGGCGGGCGCAGGATCGCCGTCCTGTTCGCGGTGGCGCTCTTCGCGTACCTGCTCGACCTCGGCAGCAAGATGCTCGTGGTGGCCAGGCTGGAGCACCACGAGCCGATCGACGTCGTGGGCGACCTGCTGAAGCTGGAGGCGATCCGCAACCCGGGCGCCGCGTTCGGCATGGGCGAGGCCTTCACCGTGATCTTCACGGTGATCGCGGCGACGGTGATCCTCGTGATCGTCCGGCTGGCCCGCAAGCTCTACAGCCTGCCGTGGGCCATCGCGCTCGGACTGCTGCTCGGCGGCGCGCTCGGCAACCTGACCGACCGGATCTTCCGCTCCCCGGGCGTCTTCGAGGGCGCGGTCGTCGACTTCATCGCGCCCGCCCACTTCGCCGTCTTCAACCTGGCCGACTCCGCGATCGTCTGCGGCGGCTTCCTGATCGTGATCCTCTCGTTCCGGGGTCTGGACCCGGACGGAACGGTCCACAAGGACTGATCCCGGCCCGCGTGAGGACGGGGATGTCGGTGGGGCAAGGCATACTCGACGGGTGAGTACGTTTCCCGAGGTCCGCACCCTGCCCGTTCCCGACGGCCTGGAGGGCGAGCGCGTCGACGCCGCCATCTCCCGTATGTTCGGGTTCTCCCGGACGAAGGCGGCCGAGCTCGCCGCGGCCGGGAAGGTCCAGGTCGACGGCTCGGTGGTGGGCAAGTCCGAGCGGGTCCACGGGGGCGCGTGGCTGGAGGTCGAGATGCCCCAGGCGCCCGCGCCGGTGCAGATCGTGGCCGAGCCGGTCGAGGGCATGGAGATCGTGCACGACGACGACGACATCGTCGTGATCGTGAAGCCGGTCGGTGTCGCCGCCCACCCCAGCCCGGGCTGGACGGGGACGACGGTCATCGGCGGCCTCGCGGCGGCCGGGTACCGGATCTCCACCTCCGGCGCCGCCGAGCGCCAGGGCATCGTCCACCGCCTCGACGTCGGCACCTCGGGACTGATGGTCGTCGCCAAGTCCGAGCGGGCGTACACGTATCTGAAGCAGCAGTTCCGCGAGCGCGTTGTGGACAAGCGCTACCACGCCCTGGTGCAGGGCCACCCGGACCCGATGAGCGGCACGATCGACGCGCCCATCGGCCGCCACCCCAACCACGACTACAAGTGGGCGGTCACGGCCGAGGGCAAGCCGTCGGTGACGCACTACGACCTGATCGAGGCGTTCCGGGCGGCGTCGCTGCTCGACATCAAGCTGGAGACGGGCCGCACCCACCAGATCCGGGTGCACATGTCCGCCCACCGCCACCCGTGCGTGGGCGACCTGACGTACGGCGCGGACCCCACGATCGCCAAGCGGCTCGGTCTGACCCGGCAGTGGCTGCACGCGGTGCGGCTCGGCTTCGAGCACCCCTCGGACGGCGGCTGGGTCGAGTTCGAGAGCGGCTACCCGGACGACCTCCAGCGCGCGCTGGACGTGATCCGGGCGGAGAGCGAATGACGCCGTAGGCGTCCGGGGCCCGGCGGACTGTGCGATCGGCCACGCACGGCCCGCGGGTCGACGCCCGGGCGGGAGCCGCGTGGCAGGCTGGAGGTTCTTGATCGCCTCGCCTCCGGAGGGCCTTCGTGGACCAGCTCGCCCTGATGTTCGTGCTTCTGCTCGGAGCCGTGGTCACGGTTCCGGTCGGAAACCGGCTGGGGCTGCCCGCGCCGGTTCTGATGACGCTCCTCGGCGGTGTCCTCGCCCTCCTGCCGTTCGTCCCGAACGTCGACGTGCCGCCGGACTTCATCCTTCCGCTCGTGCTGCCGCCGCTGCTGTACGCCTCCGTCCAGCGCACCTCCTGGCGGCAGTTCGCCGCCAACGTCCGGCCGATCCTGCTGCTCGCGGTGGCCCTGGTGTTCGTCACCACGGCCGCCGTGGCGGCCGTGGCGCACGCCATCGTGCCGGGCCTGCCGATCGCCGCGGCCGTCGCGCTCGGCGCCCTCGTGGCGCCGCCCGACCCGGTCGCCGCCACCGCCGTCGCGGGCTCGCTCGGACTGCCCCGGCGGCTGGTGTCGATCCTGGAGGGCGAGGGGCTCTTCAACGACGTCACCGCGATCGTGCTCTACCACGTGGCGATCGCCGCGGCGGTCAGCGGCGACTTCTCCTGGCCGGACGCGGTGGGCAAACTGGTGCTCTCCGCCGTGGTGGCGGTCGTGGTCGGTCTGGTCCTGGGCTGGACCGCCAACAAGCTGATGGGGCTGCTCGACGACGCCACCCTCCAGATCGGTCTGACGCTCCTCGTGCCGTTCGTCGGCTATGTGCTGGCCGAGGAGTTCGGCGGTTCGGGGGTGCTGGCGGTGCTCACCCTGGCGCTGTTCCTGGCCGAGCACGCGGTGGACGCCGACGACGTCCAGGGACGCCTTGCCGGGGCCACCTTCTGGCAGGTCGTCGACACCCTGGTGACCGGGATCGCGTTCGGGCTCATCGGTCTCGAACTGCACAACGTGTTCGGCACCGCCACCGGCCGCCTCGGCGAGATGGCGGGCTGGGGCGCGGTGGTGGTCGGGGTCGTCGTCGGCGTACGGCTGCTGTGGCTGCTCCCCGCCACCTGGCTCGCCAAACGGCTGCACACGCGCCGGGACTACGACGAGGAGATCCCCACCACCTGGCGGGAGACCATCGTCATGTGGTGGGCGGGGATGCGCGGGGTGGCCTCCGTCGCGCTCGCCCTCGCCATCCCGTTCACGACCGAGGACGGCTCGCCCTTCCCCGCCCGCGACGAGATCGTCTTCATCGCCTTCTGCGTGATCATGGCGACCCTGGTGATCCAGGGGCTCACCCTGCCGTCCCTGGTGCGCCGGCTGGGCGTCCAGGCCGACACCGACGCCGAGCGGGCGCTGGAGCGCGCGCTGGCGGTCCGCGCGGCCAAGGCGGCCAAACGGCGACTGCGGGAGATCGAGGACGTGGAGGAGCTGCCCGAGGAGGTCATGGAGCAGCTGGTGCGGCGGGCCTACGACGTGGGGGCGCGGCTCAGCCCGGACATGGTCGACGAGGAGCGTCGTGAGGCGTACGCGAAGCGGGTCGAGCGGCTGCGGACCGTTCAGCGGATCCAGCGCGAGATGATGTCGGCGGCCCGGCACGAGGTGCTGTCGGCGCGCAGCGAGCCCGGCGCCGACCCCGAGATCGTGGACCGCGTGCTGCGCCAGCTGGACGTGCGCAGCCTGAAGTGAGGGGCGGGGGGCGCCGCCCCCCGCCCGGCGGTCATATCCGGTCGGTGTTGATGCGTGGCAGCGACTCCGGGTGGTGGTCGTGGAGCCAGGCCACCATCTCCTCACGGACGGCGCAGCGCACCGTCCAGAGGTCGCCGGAGTCCTGAGCGGTGACCGTGGCGCGCACCACGATCGTGGACGGCGTGGTGTCGGTGACGGCGAGGTCGCCCGATCGGCCGTCCCAGGCGGAGCACTCCTTCAGGATGTCGGTGAGTTTCTCGCGCATCAGGGCCACCGGGGCCGCGTGGTCCAGGTGGAAGAAGACCGTGCCGGTCATCTGCACACCGCCGCGCGACCAGTTCTCGAACGGCTTGCTGGTGAAGTACGACACAGGCATCGTCAGCCGGCGCTCGTCCCAGGTGCGTACGGTCAGGAACGTCAGGGTGATCTCCTCGACCGTGCCCCACTCGCCGTCCACCACCACCGTGTCGCCTATCCGCACCATGTCGCCGAACGCGATCTGCAGCCCGGCGAAGAGGTTGCCGAGCGTCGACTGGGCGGCCACACCGGCCACGATGCCGATGATGCCGGCGGAGGCGAGGATCGAGGTTCCGGCCGTCCGCATCGCCGGGAAGGTCAGCAGCATCGCGGCGACCGCGACGACGCCCACGATGGCCGTCACCACGCGCTGGATCAGCGTCACCTGCGTACGGACCCGGCGGACCCGTGCCGCGTTGTGCGCGGAGGCCGCGTAGCGCGCGTACGACGCCTCGACGACCGCCGTCGCGATCCGCACCACCAGCCACGCGCTCGCCCCGATGAGGACGAGCGAGAGGGTCTGGCCGAGGCCGGCCCGGTGGTCCTGGACGGGCGCCCATTTGATCTGGAGGTAGGTCCCTCTCAGCAGGGCGGTGAGGACGACGACCTGCAAGGGAAGGCGGCAGCGGCGCAGCAGGCCCCACAACGGGGTCTCGCTGTGCCGGGCATCGGTCTGGCGGAGCAGTCGGTCGGCCAGCCACACGAGGGCCAGCGTGAGCACGACCGAGCCACCGATGACGATCAACGGGCGCAGTACGTTCTCCATGCCCTCGACCGTAACTGGCACCATGGCCTCATGAACATCATGCTCTTCCATTCCGCCTATGGCCTGCGTCCCGCCGTGCGGGAGGCGGCCGACCGGCTGCGCGCCGCCGGACACCTGGTGCACGTGCCCGATCTGTACGACGGGCGCACCGCCGGGACGGTGGAGGAGGGCATGGCGATCCGGGACGGGATCGGCAACGACGAACTGCTGAAGCGGGCGGTCGTGGCCGCCGCGCCGCACTCGGACGAGGGCCTGGTCTACGCCGGGTTCTCGCTCGGCGGCTCGCTCGCCCAGACCCTGGCGCTCGGCGACGAGAAGGCCCGTGGCCTGCTGCTCTTCCACGGGACCGCGGACATCGCCGAGGACGCCTCGGTGGACGAGCTGCCCGTACAGCTGCACGTGGCGGACCCGGACCCGTTCGAGACGCATGACTGGCTGAACACGTGGTACCTGCGGATGGGCAGGATCGGCGCCGACGCGGAGGTGTACAGATACCCGGGTGCCGGGCACCTGTACACCGATCGCGAACTGCCGGACTACGACGAGGCGGCGGCGGAGCGGAGCTGGACCACCGCGCTCGCCTTCCTCGCGTCGCTGTAGCGCGCGGGGATCAGACCACCGGCGATCAGACCACCGGCGAGTAGACCCGCTCGGCCTTCTGGCTGCCGTTGAGCGTCCGGTACGAGCGGGTCCACGAGGACGTGGCGTCCTGCTTGCGCTTGTCGGACACCACGTAGTAGTCCATCTGCGAACGCTGGGCGTCGACGTCGAGGACGCCGTAGCCGTGCGAGTCCATGTCGACCCACTTCACATGGCGGTTGGCGGCCTTGATGGCCGCCGCCGCGACCAGCGACACGGTGTGCGGGGCGACGTGGAGCATCTCGTCGAGGTTGTCGGAGGTGACCGAGGTCACCACGAACTCGGTGCCCGCCGACTTCGACAGCGGGTAGGTGCCCGCCTTGACGGGTACGTCGTTGGCCCACGCCATGTGGATGTCGCCGGTGAGGAAGACGGTGTTCTTGATGCCGTTGTCGACCAGGTGGCCCAGGAGCTCGCGGCGGTCGTCCGTGTAGCCGTCCCACTGGTCGACGTTGATGGCGATGCCCTCCTTGGGAAGGCCCAGCAACTCCGCCAGCGGCGCGGTCAGTTCGGCCGGCAGCGCGCCGAAGGCGACCGGGGAGATCATCACGGAGGTGCCGACCAGCTGCCAGGCGGCGTTCGAGGCGGAGAGCCCCGACTTGAGCCAGTCCAGCTGGGCGCGGCCGGTGATGGTGCGCTCGGGGTCGTCCACCTTGCCGCTGCCCACGCTCGCCTGCTGCGAGCGGAAGGAGCGCAGGTCGAGCAGGTGCAGATCGGCCAGCTTGCCGTAGCGGATGCGCCGGTAGGTGGTGCCCGCGATGGACGGGCGGACCGGCATCCACTCGAAGTAGGCCTGCTTGGCGGCGGACACGCGCGCCGCCCAGTCGCCCTCGGTACCGGGCGTGTGGTTCTCGGCGCCGCCCGACCAGGCGTCGTTGGCGAACTCGTGGTCGTCCCAGATCGCGATGACCGGGTGGGCCTGGTGCATCGCCTGGAGGTCGGCGTCCGTCCTGTACTTGCCGTGCCGGGTGCGGTAGTCGGCCAGGTCGAGGATCTCGTGGACCGGCTCGTGCTGCCGTACGACGTACTTCGCCTCCGGATAGGCGCCCGAGGCGTATTCGTAGATGTAGTCGCCCAGGTGCAGCACCGCGTCCAGGTCGGCCCGTGCGGCGAGATGACGGTAGGGGGAGAAGTAGCCCGACTCCCAGTTGGCGCAGGAGACCACGCCGAAGCGGACGTTGGCGGCTGCCGCGTCCGTGGCGGGGGCGGTCAGGGTCCGGCCGACGGCGGACGGGACGCCGCCCGCGGTGAACCGGTACCAGTAGGCGGTCGCCGGGCGCAGGCCGCGCACATCGGCCTTGACGGTGTGGTCGGAGGCGGCGGTGGCGGTCGTGCGGCCCTGGGCCACGATCCGCGCGAATCCCTTGTCCTCGGCTATCTCCCAGGTGACTTCGGTGTCCGGGCCCTTGCCGGAGCCCGGCACCGCGTCGGGAGCGGGGGTGACCCGGGTCCACAGCAGGATGCCGTCGGGCAGCGGGTCGCCGGAGGCGACGCCGTGCAGGAAGGCGGGGGCGGGAGCGGAGTCCGCGGCGGCGGCGGTCGCGCCGGCCACCAGGGGCGCGGCGACGACGGCGGTGGCGGCAGCGGCCTTGACGACCGTGCGGCGCGTGGGGGTTGAGGTGAATCGACTGGTCACAGCCGGACACCTTACTGATGGGTAGAGCGAACGGGCAGCCTCGCGGCAGATGTTTGTCCGCCCGTTCGCTCGCGGCCACCTGACCCCGTGTCGGGGCCGGGTGGCCGCGGCGGGTCCCCGAAGGGCCTCAGCCCTTCAGGGCCTTGTCGACGGCGGCGGTGAACGCGGCCGGGTCCTGCGGGGCGTTGTCGCTGCCCGCGCCGGTGATCTTCTTGCCGTCCATCTTCAGGGTCGGCGTCGCGGTCACCCCGCTGTCGTCGAACTTCTTCGACATGGTGAGCGCCCACTTGTCGAACGTGCCGTCCTGCACGTCCTTCTGGAACTTGGCGTTGCCCTTGAGCGCCGGGACGCTGTCGGCGACCTGGAGCAGGTAGTCGTCCTTGGCGAACTTGTCGCTGGTCTCGGCCGGGTGCCACTTGGCCGAGTAGAGCTGCGCCTTGTACTCCATGAACGCCTCGGGGCTCACGTTGAGCGCGGCGCCCAGCGCGCTGAGCGCGTTCTTGGAGCCGGTGCCCGGGCTGCCGTTGTCGATGAAGGTGGCGCCGATGAACTGGACCTTGTACTTGCCCGCGTCGACGTCCTTCTTGACCGTGGAGCCGACCTGCTGCTCGAAGACCGAGCAGACCGGGCAGCGCGGGTCCTCGTACATCTCCAGGGTCTTCTTGGCGGTGGGCTTGCCGATGACGACGGTGGTGCCGTCGGTGCCCGTGGTGTTGGCGGGCTTGACCAGCGTCTTGTCCTTGGCCGCGTCCCACTCGCCGGGCTTGTTGGCCTGCATGACCGCGTAACCGACACCGCCCGCTATCGCGAGGACGCCGACGATCGAGGCGGCCACGACCACCTGGCGGCGCACCTTGTCCTTCTTGGCCTGGCGCTCGCGCTCCAGTCGCAGCCGCTCACGGGCGGCTGCCTTGTTGGCCTGGCTGTTGCGCTTGCTCATGATCGTTTTCTCCGTGTGGCAGGTAGGGCAGGTGAGAAGTACGGGGGCCCGGG
>NZ_JBJHPC010000017.1:0-33111 GCF_045257485.1 Streptomyces sp. YS-3
CTTCCAGGCATCCCCTCCCCCCGACCACGAGCGCTACTTCGAGGAGCTGCTGGAGCTCCTCGCCGACGGGGGCGGGGTCGACCCGGCGGCCGTGGAGGAGCTGCGCGTGCGGTACGACATCGAGCAGCTGACCCCGCTGCGGCACTCGCCTGCCGTCCAGGCCCCGACGGCGGGCGCGGGGGTGACGTCATGAGCGAGGACATCGCCACCGAAGAGCTGAGCCGGCGCACCTCCGCGGAGGCCGTCGAGCACTTCTGGCCGGTGGAGCACCTGGAGGAGCTGGAGTTCGATCCGCTGCTGCACCGGCTGCTGCGCGAGGAGCCCGTCGCCCTGGTACGGATGCGGTTCGGGGAGGGCAACGCCTGGCTGGTGACCCGCTATCAGGACGTCAAGGAGGTCACCTCGGACCCGCGGTTCAGCCGGGCGCTGACCGTCGACCGGCCGGTGACCAGCATGACCCCGCACGTCGTCGCCCCCGTCGGCGGCATCGGCCGTACCGATCCGCCCGACCACACCCGGCTGCGGCGGCTCCTCGCCCAGACCTTCAACCGCAAGCGGGTCGCGGTCCTCAAGGTGGAGGCGGAGGCGATCGCGGAGCGGCTGGTCGGGGAGATGCTGAGCCGGGGGGCACCCGCCGACCTCACCGAGTACGTGACCGGGCCCATGCCGGAACAGGTGATCGGGAAGCTGCTCGGGGTGCCGGAGGCCGACCTCGGCCGGCTCCAGGCCTGGCGGGGTGTCATCCTCTCCAGCGACCACTCGCTGGAGGAGAGCAACGCGGTCAAGGCCGAGATCGCCGGATACTTCAGGACGCTGGCGGACCATCGCCTCGAACACCCGGGCGACGACCTGTTCAGCGAGCTGTCGCTGGCGCAGGCCGAGGGCGCGCTCAGCCGTCCGGAGCTGATCTCACTGGCCGTGATGATCGTCCTCAACGCCCTCGACCAGGTCCGCAACCAGTGCTCCACGATGGTCTACACGCTGCTCACCCACCCCGAGCAGCTTGCGCGGCTGAGGGCCGAACCCGGGCTGCTGCCCACCGCCATCGAGGAGTTGCTGCGGTTCATCCCGCAGCGCAACGGCGTGGGGCTGCCCCGGATCGCCACCGAGGACGTCCCGGTGGGCGATGTGCTCATCCGCGCCGGGGAGGCCGTCTACGTCTCGTATCTGGCCGCCGACCGCGACCCGGAGGTCTATTCCGACCCGGACCGCCTGGAGCTGACCCGCGACGAGTCCCCCAACCTCGCCTTCGGGCACGGGGCGCACTACTGCCTGGGGGCCGCGCTGACCCGGATGCAGCTGGAGGTGATCCTGTCCACGCTGCTGCGCAGGGCCCCCGGTCTGCGGCTGGCGGTCGCGCCCGAGGAGGTGCGCTGGCGCCGCGGCTCGATCAACCGGGGCCCGGAGGCGCTGCCGCTTGCGTGGTGAGGGCCGCGGGCGGGATCGTACGGGGATGACCTCACCGCGGCACGACTTCCTGGCCCTGGCGGGCTCGGTCCCCGGCCTGCTGCGCGACCCGGCCGTGGCCGCCGCCTGGTCCGGTCCGAGCGCGCTGGCCGAGTTCACCGTGGCCGGTCTGGCGGGCCATCTCGCCTACCAGGTCCTGTCGATCCCGCCCGCGCTGGCCGATCCCGTACCGGCCGAGCAAGTGGTCCCGCTGCTCGGCCACTACGAACGGGTGGAGTGGATCGGGGCGGAGCTCGACGACGAGATCAGCGTACGGATCCGGCGCGGCGGCGAGAGCGCCGCGGCCGACGGGGCGAAGGTGCTGGCCGACCGGGTGGCCGCGGCCGTCGCCGACCTGACCGTCACCCTGGCCTCGGTGGAGAACCGCCCCGTCCGCATCCCCCTCTGGGGGCCGTGGTCGCTGCTGCTCGACGACTTCCTGACCACCCGGACCATGGAGATCGCGGTGCACGGCGACGACCTGGCGGTGAGCGCGGGCATTCCGACGCCGCCCTGGGCGCCGAGCGCGGTGGAAGGCGTCGTCGATCTGCTCGCGCGTCTGGCCGTGCGCCGCCACGGTCCGACGGCGGTGCTGCGCGCGCTCAGCCGGGCGGAGCGGGCACCCCGGACGATCGCCGCCTTCTGAAGCCGGCCGGGCCTCGGCCCGGGGCGGCTACAGGCCGAGCTCCGCTGCCACGGTGCTCACCTTGGTGAACACCGAGACCGGGTGCTGGGTGTCGCAGTACTTGTTGCCGGTCGAGACGATACCGATCAGCTTGCCGTCCGCGACCAGCGGTCCGCCCGAGTCGCCCGGGCAGATGCTGTCGGTGGTGCCGGTGCGCGGCAGGCCGCAGACGCGGAGGTCGCGGGTGTCGGCGGGTTCGGTGTACGGGGCGCAGGACGCCTGCGGGGCGAGCCGGAGCGTGGCCTGCTTGAGCTTGGTGCCGAGGACCTTCGGGCCGGTCATCCCCCACCCGTACACGGTGGCCGTCCGGCCGTCGCGGTACAGCGCGGTGTCCTGCTTCTTCGCCGGCGGCAGCGGCTTGTAGGGGAGGGGCTTGTCCAGCGTGACCAGGGCCGCGTCGTGGTCCAGGTTCCAGTTGAAGCCGGGGGCGACCCGGAACGCGGCGACGTGGCGCACCCGGCCGCCGGTGGAGGACAGGTCCGCCCGGCCGCCGACCACCAGCAGGGCCCCGGGGTCCGCCGCGTTCGCCAGGCAGTGCCCCGCGGTCAGGACCTTGTCCGGCGCGATCAGCGTGCCGCCGCACCACTGGGAGCCGTCGGGGTTCTCCAGGACCACGGCGAACGAGGGCGTCCCCCCGGCGGTCCTGCCCCCGTGCACGGCGGAGGCCGGGACGGCGCCGGCCGCCACCAGGGCGGCGGCGGCCAGGACCGTTCCCACGGCGGCCCGGCGCGTCTTCTTCGACATGGTGTTCTCGCATTCGTCAGACAGTGGACGGGGCCGGTGGGCCCCGCGGCCACACACTCCCGGCCCGCCCGTCCCAGCCGCCAGCCCTGGCGGCGAGTTGGGGACGCCGGAACGTTCTCACGGCTCTGACCTGGGAATATGCCGGTCCCTGGAACACCGGCCTGGGACGCTCAAGCCCTCGGCCCCTCTCCTTCCGGCCCAACCCGGCAGGAAGTTCCGACTGTCTGACAAGGTGATCGCTCCACCGATACGGTGTGCGGGCGAATCCGCAGGCGGTGTCCGGGACGGGGTGCGATGGCGAGACGTGGGGGGCGCGGTCGTGCCTGGCTGGTCGGCGGCGTGGGGGCAGCCGCGGTCGGCGCGGTCCTGGTCCGGGCGCCGGGCGGAGTGCTGTCGTGGTCGGGCGGGGTGGTGGCGGCGGCCACCGCCGCGTATCTGAGCCAGGACCTGCCCCGCCGGGTCAGCGACCGGCTGGCGCGGCGCAGGGCGCGGGAGGACTCCGGCACGGCGGTCCCCGTCCACGTCACCGCGCGGATCAGGAACCAGGACTACGTGGCGCTGGAGGAGGGCGGCCGGGTCGTCGAGATCCCGGCGAGCGGCCACACCCTCCAGTTGGTCGCGACCGGCGCCGGGTCCTTACCCGTGGTGCTCACCGAGCTGCGCGTCGAGGTGCTCTCGCGCGCGGACCGCCGCGGGGACCTCTCCCGGCACGCCGCCGAGATCCCGCCTCGGCGCTTCGAGGTGCTGCTCGACGCGGACCCGCCGCGGGTACGCCCGCTCTCCGGCAGCGACTTCCCGTACCAGGTGTCCCAGGACGCGGTGGAGGTGTTCGACCTGGAGGTGAGGACCGAGGCCGGGGACGTGGCGTGGGTGCTGTGGCTCGACTGGTCCTGCGGGGGCCGGACCGGAAGCGTACGGGTGGACCTCGGGGGCCGTCCGTTCCGCACCGCCGCCCGCCATCCCCGTCCGGCCCGCTGATGGCACGGGACCCCGCGCCGCGCGGCGCGGCCCTCGCCACCCTCGTCCCGCTCGTGCTGGGCGGCGCGGTCCTGCTCGCGGGCGGCACGGACGCCTGGCCCGCGTGGGCGGCCGTCCTCGCGGTCGCCGCCTTGTCGGGGACTCTGGCCGCGCGGCGCACGCCGTCCCCGAAGCGCGCCGCCGCCCCGACCCCTCCCCCGCCCGACGCGACCGGCTCCGCGATGTACGCGATGCAGCGGCCCGTACGGGACGTGCCCGTGACCGGGCTGCCCGAGGACGTGCCGTACACGCTGAGGGTGACGACCCGCAGCCATCTCGCGGTGATCGGGCCACCCGGTTCGGGGGCCGGCTCCGAGGCCGTGTTCATCCCGCTCACCGGCCACAACCTGGTGCTGTCGCTGACCGCGGACGGCCCGTCGGACGTCACTCTCGTCCGTCTGGAGGCCCGGGTCACCCAGCACGCCTCGCTCGTGGCGGACGGCGTCAGCGTGGCCCACCGGCGGGTGCCGGACATGGTGCTCAGCCCCGATCTGCTGGAGTCCGTCCAGCGGTCCGTCGAGGCGTTCGAGCCGTTGCGGCGGCCGGACTTCGAGGTGCTGCTCGACGACGGCCCGGCGGCCGTCCGCCCCGTCGACGAGGGCGCGCCCGCGCTGCCGCTCACCGTCCCCGGAGGCGGGAGCGCCACGCTCGTCCTCGCGCCCGTCACCGGCTCCGGCGCCTGGGTGCACTGGCGGCTCGACGCCGCGATCGAGCGCGACGGCCGTACCGACAACCCGAGTTGGGAGCTGACCGTCACCGCCACGTCCGGCCTCTCGACCCACCACCCGGGCGGCGGAGCCCCGACCGAGGCCTCCGTCCAGCAGTTCTTCCCCGACCACTGGGACCCGGCCGTCCGCGACGGCGCGCCGGGTCAGGAGGGTCTGTCGCAGAGCGCCTTCGCGGTCGTGGCGCATGCCACCGCCGACGGCACCGGTGTCCTGCGCGGCCCCTCGCGCACCGGTCCGGACCCGGAGACCGGCGAGGGCCTGCGCCGTCGCGAGACGGGCGACCGGCAGCTGGCGGCCGGCCGGCCGCGTGAGGCGGCGGACTCCTACCGGGCAGCCGCCGCGGCGGGCAGCGGCCAAGCCGCGCTGGCCCTCGGCCGGTTGCTGCACGGACAGGGCGACCTCGCGGGCGCGCGGCACTGGTACGAGCTGGCGGCCGAGCGCCGGATCGGGACCGCCTACAACAACCTCGGTCTGGTGGCGCTCCAGGACGGCCGGAACGACGAGGCCGAACGGTGGTACCGGCGGGGCATGGACGAGGGCGACTGGGCGGCGGCCGACGGCCTCGCCGCGCTGGTGGCCGAACGCGGGGACACCGAGCAGGCCGAGACGCTGTGGCGGCTCGCCGCCGCCAACGGGCGGCCCAACGCGGCACAGAACCTGGCGGCCCTGCTCAACCGCCAGGGGCGCACCGCCGAGGCGGAGGAGCTGTGGCTCCGCGCGGCCGGTGAGGGCAGCGACGAAGCCGCTGTCCACGCCGGCTTCCTGCGGCACCGGGCCGGGGATCTCGTGGCGGCCGAGCGCTGGTGGCGCGAGGCCGCCGAGCGGGGGCACGGCCGGGGGGCGTACTACTACGGCATGCTGCTGGCCCGGGCCGAGCGCACCGACGAGGCCGAGCACTGGTGGCGGCAGGCCGCCGAACGGCTCACCGCCGCCCCGGAGCAGTCCACCGGGGGCGGTCTGCGCCACAGGCTGGGCGGGACCGGCGACTCGGGCGAGGCGCTGTGCGCGTACGAACTGGCCTGTCTGCTCGACGAGAAGGGCGACCGGGCCGGGGCCGAGCGGTGGTGGACCGCCGCGGCGCGGGCCGGACACATCGAGGGGGTACTGCGGGTCGCGCAGGTGGCGATGAACGACCACGACGACCTCGACGGGTGTCTGTCCTGGCTGCGGATCGCCGTCGAGGACGAGCGGACGCCGGTGGACCGGCTGGCGACGGCCGCGGACGCGCTGCAGCGGCTCGCGGGCGGGCTGTACGACGACACGCGCCCCGGCAACCCGGACGCGCTGGCGGCGTGCGCGCTGGCGGTCGAGGCGTACGAGCGGCTGTACGGCCTTGATCCGGCGGCGTACGAGGAGGCCTACGGCCAGGTGCGGGACCTCCGCGCGCGTCTGGGTCGGGGGTAGGGGCGTCGGCCGGCCGTCGGCACCGGGCTCCCGCCCGGACCGCACCGACCCGCGGCGGAACCGGCTCAATCCAACCGCCCGGGCGGTGAGTTGGCTTGCCCTTCCGGGCCGTGGGGCATAGCCCTACCGTTCCGCTGTGCACCCGGTGAGGAGGGGCGTGTGGACAAGGACGAGGAGCGGCGGCTGCGGGCCATCGCGCCGGAGATCACCCGCACCACGATCGATCTGCTGCGTACGGTCGTCGGTATCGAACCCGCCGAACGCGTGCCCGAGGAGGCCCTGAAAGCGGCCGACCGGGTGCTGGCCAGACACGGCCCCGACGGACTGCGGGTGCTGGTGATGAGTATGGCCGGGTGGACGGCGGTCGGTATCGAGTCGAACGCGCGTCTGAGCGGCAAGACGCACGAGGCCTACCTCGACGAGATGGAGCTCACCTGCCTGGAGGCCAACGCCGACGGCTGACGCGCACGGCCGCCCGCGAGTGACGCCCACAGCCGCCCACAGGTGCCGTGTCCGGCCCCGGCACCCCCTCCGACCTGGGCCGTCACCCCGCCCGTACCGCCGTGCGAGCCCCCGCGAGGGTGCCCGGAGAGCGGGTACGCCGGACGGGATGTCAGGATGGGGGGCATGACGACCAAGGTCTACTTCGACATCACCATCAACGACGAGCCCGCCGGGCGGATCAACTTCAACCTGTTCGACGACGTGGTCCCCAAGACCGCGGAGAACTTCCGCGCGCTCGCCACGGGCGAGAAGGGCTTCGGCTACGCCGGTTCCTCCTTCCACCGCGTGATCCCCGAGTTCATGCTCCAGGGCGGCGACTTCACCCGCGGCGACGGCACCGGTGGCAAGAGCATCTACGGCGAGAAGTTCGCCGACGAGAACTTCACCCTCAAGCACGACCGCCCGGGCCTGCTGTCCATGGCCAACGCCGGCCCGAACAGCAACGGCTCGCAGTTCTTCATCACCACCATCGTCACCGGCTGGCTGGACAACAAGCACGTTGTCTTCGGCGAGGTCGCGGACGAGGACGGCATGAAGCTCGTGAAGAGGATCGAGAGCCTCGGCTCGCAGAGCGGCAAGACCAAGGCGAAGATCACCATCGCCGCGTCCGGCCAGCTCTGACGGTCCCCCTTCCGTCCGCCGACCGCCGACGGCGGTCCGAGGGGCACACGTTCCGCGTGCGCCCCTCGGCGCCCGGCGGCGCGGCGCGCCACCCGAGTGGGCGATCCCGATCCCGCGTCCAGCGCGATCGGTGTTTGACTCGACGACATGACCAGTCGTAAGCGATTCCACGCCCCCGGTGTCGCGACGGCCGCCGCGCTGCTCGGCCTGCTGGGCGCCGGGTCCGCCGTCGCCGCCGGTCCCGGCCCCGACCCCGTCGCTGCCGTCGCGAGCGCGCCGGCTTCCGCCCTCGCCGCGCAGGACCAGGTCGAGGCGTTCCTCACCGCCTATCTCAGGGCGCGTATGAGCACCACCGAGGACGCCACCCCGGAGGAGGTGCGCAAGACGTTCCTCACCCCGGAGCTGAACCGGGCGCTGAAGACGTGGGCGGCTGCCCACCCCGCCCAGGACCCGGTGTTCCGCGCCCCGAACGCCCCCTCGTCCTGGACGTTCAGGCCCGCCGGTCCGGGCACCTCGGGCGTCGTCGTCACCCAGAAGTGGGGCGACGGCACCACGGCGGACGTCCTGTACACGGTCCGGCCCGGTGACCTCATGATCACCTCGATCGCGGACCGTCCCGCCACCGGCTGATCCCGCATCGCGCGTTTCACCCGTGGCACCGCCGGGGAGAGTCGGGCATGACCCCAAGGCCCTCCTCCAGGCCCTCGCTGCGCCGCCGGGCGGGCGCGCTCCCCGTGCTGGCCCTGACCGCGGCCCTGCTCACCGCGACCGTCGCCCTCTACATGGCGCTGGTGGCGTTCGGGAACATCACCGACTTCGACACCAACCGCGCCTTCGTCCACCATGTCCTGGCCATGGACACCACCTTCAAGGACCCCGACCTGACCTGGCGGGCGATCGACTCCACCACGCTCCAGGACATCGCCTACGTACTGATCATCGCGTGGGAGACGGTCGCCGCGCTGGTGCTGGTGGCGGCGGGCGCGGTGTGGGCGCGGGCGCTGCGGGCCGGTGGGAGCTTCGCCCGGGCGCGTCGGCTGAGCACGGTGGGGCTGCTGATGGTGCTGCTGCTCTTCGGCGCCGGGTTCATCGCGGTCGGGGGCGAGTGGTTCGCGATGTGGCAGTCCAAGACGTGGAACGGGCTGGAGGCGGCGACCCGCGACTTCCTGCTCGCCGCGGTCACCCTGCTCGTCGTCCATCTCCCCGGTGTCGAGCAGCGGGACGTCTGAAGCGGGCCGCCGCCGTCGGCCGCTCCGGTGCCCCTTCCGCGCGCGTCGCCGCGCGGGTGATGTTGCGCGCCATGCCGCCGAAGACCACGGCGTGGAACGGCGACACGCTCCACCAGTACGCGTGTCCCAGCAGGCCGTGCGGATGGAACAGGGCGCGCTGGCGGTAGCGGGTGCGGCCGTCGGGCTCGCGCTCGGCGTACATCTCCAGCCAGGCGAGCCCCGGCAGCCGCATCTCGGCCCGCAGCCGCAGCAGACGCGGGCGGGTGATCTCCTCCACGCGCCAGAAGTCCAGTGAGTCCCCGACCCGCAGCCGTGCCGCGTCACGGCGTCCCCGGCGCAGCCCGGCGCCGCCGGACAGCCGGTCCAGCCAGCCGCGTACGGCCCAGGCGAGCGGGAAGGAGTACCAGCCGTTCTCGCCGCCGATGCCCTCGATGACCCGCCACAGCGCCTCCGGCGAGGCGTCCACCACGCGCTCGCGGCAGTCGGTGTAGAGGCTGCCGCCCGCCCAGTCCGGGTCGGTGGGCAGCGGGTCGCTGGGGGCACCGGGGAGCGCGGCCGAGGACCAGCGGGTGACGACGTTGGCCTCTTTGATCCGCCCCAGGGCGAGCGCGATCGCCTCGTCGAAGCCGATGGGCGTGCCGGGCGGGTCGGGCACGTACCGCGCGATGTCGTGCTCGTGGCAGACCACCTCGTGGCGCAGGGACTCCGCGAGGGGCCGCGCCAGACTGCTGGGGACCGGGGTGACCAGGCCGATCCACTCGCTGGAGAGCCGGGGCGGCAGCATCGGGACCCGCAGGATCAGCCGGTGGGGCAGCCCGGCGACCGCCGCGTACCGGCGCATCATCTGCTCGTAGCTGAAGACGTCGGGGCCGCCGATGTCGAAAGTCCGGTTGACGTCGGCGGGCAGCCGGGCGCTCCCGACGAGATAGCGCAGCACGTCCCGTACGGCGATCGGCTGGACCCGGTTGCCCAGCCAGCTCGGGGTGATCATCACCGGGAGCCGCTCGGTAAGATGGCGCAGGATCTCGAACGAGGCCGACCCGGAGCCGATGATGACGGCGGCGCGCAGCACGGCCGTGGGCACGCCGGAGCCGAGGAGGATGTCGCCCACCTCGGCGCGCGAGCGCAGATGCGGCGAGAGCTCGCGCTGCGGCACGCCCGCGGGGATGAGGCCGCCGAGGTAGACGACGCGCCGGACCCCGGCCGCCGCGGCCTGCTCGGCGAAGATCCGGGCGGCCGAGCGGTCGGTGGCCTCGAAGCCCCGCCCGGTGCCGAGCGAGTGCACCAGGTAGTACGCCACGTCCACGCCCCGCAGCGCCGCCCCGACGGACTCGGCGTCCGTGACATCGCCCCGTACGGTCTCCACGCGTCCGGCCCACGGGTGGTCGCGCAGCTTGTGCGGGGTACGGGCCAGACACCGCACCCGGTACCCGGCGTCGAGGAGCTCGGCCACCAGCCGGCCGCCGATGTAGCCCGTCGCGCCGGTCACCAGGACGAGTTCCGGGCCGTCGTCGCTCTTCATACCGCCTCCGCCGCTCACCGTGGTCTGCGCCCACGATCTCCCGCGGGGGGCGTTTCCGCGCGGCACGACACCATTTCCGGCCGCACGGTTTGCCCCGGGCGCCCCGGCGGAGGACGCTCGAAGCGTAGGCCCCTCGCGGCCCACCAGGCGCGGGCCGCGACCTTCTGGAGGAGGTCATCATGGGCACCGCCTTCGACACGGAGACACTGCGCCGCGGCATCGAGGGCCACGACGCGAAGGCCTTGCTGTCGCTCTACGCGGACGACGCGGAGGTCCGCGTCGTCGACCGCAACAGCCAGCCGAGCCGCCCGATGGTCATGCACGGCCAGGGCGAGATCTCCCGGATGCTCGACGACGTCTACGGCCGGGACATGACGCACAAGATGGAGCAGTGCGTGGTCCAGGGCGACACCGTCGCGTACACGGAGTCCTGCGAGTACCCCGACGGCGTGCGGGTGCTGGCCAACTCGATGATGTCGCTCAAGGAAGGCAAGATCGTCGACCAGACCGTGGTGCAGGCCTGGGACGAGTAGTCCGCCGCCTGCGGCCCGGTGCGCGGGAGCGCGGAACGGGGCGCCCGGCCGCAGGAGTGCGGGGCGCCCCGTTCCGTACGGGTGGCTCAGTTCGTTCTGACGATGGTCCAGGCGTTGGGGTCGAAGCTCGGGACCACCGAGTAGCGGCAGGCGCTGTTGTAGAACGTGCTGGTGATGGTCCAGCCCGCGGGCGGATACGTGGACGCGCAGGCGTTGACCCTGGTGCCGACCGGGTAGCCCGTGAGCTGCATGATCCGCTTGCTGTTCGGGCTGAAGCCCGATCCGCAGCCCGCGCTGTTCCACCACTGGGTGTCCACCCACCCGGTCGGGGTGAGCGTCGAGGCGCACATGTTCAGGGTGTCACCGGGCGCGGCGTTGGCGGGGGTCGTCCCGGCGACGCCGGCCGCGGCGGCGAGAAGGGCGAGACAGGCGAAACGGGTCCGTATCACGGGCGGTCTCCTCGTCAGTGCAGCGGGGAACGCCGACCACGTCGGCGTCCGGTCACTTGCGCTGAGCAATTCCTACCGGCACGTGCGCCCCGCGGACAGCCACCTTTCGGCCCTGGGGGCAAACACATATTCGGCCGTTCTTCGGCCCTCCGCGCGTCGCGCGCCTTACCCCAGGCCCGGCAGCAGGCCCATGACCGGTGCGACCGGGTCGGTGACCTGGTGCAGCTGGTTGAGGTCGTTCAACTTGTTCAACTGGGCGAGCTGCGGCCCCACATGGGGAATCCGGTCCCGCTCCTGCGCCGGGACGGAGCTGTTCACGAGGCTGTCGAGCGCGGCGATCGGCGAGACGCCGGCGGGCTGGATTCCGGCGGGGCCCGCGGCGCTCGCCGCGGAGGCGCCGAGGCCCGTGACTCCGGCGGCGAGGGCGAGGACTGTGGCGATACGTCGTGTTGAGATCACGCCCTGACAACCGGCCGACGCCACCGATGGACACGGCCACCCGGCCGGCTCACCCGAGAAGACGATGTCACCGGCCGCGGACGGGGCCGGTGCGGCGCGCGGCCCCACGGGTCACCCGGGCGCGGGTGTCCGGCCCTCCCGCGTCCACGTCAGCAGTTCCTCGCGCGTCCACGTCGTGACGACCCGCTCGGCCGGGACCCCGCACTCCTGCGCCCGGACGCAGCCGAAGACCTGCCAGTCCAGTTGGCCGGGGGCGTGCGCGTCGGTGTCGATGGAGAACAGCACACCCGCGTCGACCGCCCGCCGCAGCAGCCTGCGGGGCGGATCCAGGCGCTCGGGGCGGCTGTTGATCTCGACCGCCGTGCCCGACTCGGCGCACGCGGCGAAGACCTCGTCCGCGTCGAACTCCGACTCCGGCCGCTTGCCCCGGCCGCCGGTGACCAGCCGGCCCGTGCAGTGCCCCAGCACGTCGGCGTGCGGGTTGCGCACCGCCGCGACCATACGGCGGGTCATCGCGGCGGCGTCCATGCGCAGCTTGGAGTGGACCGACACCACGACGACGTCGAGCTGTTCCAGGAGCTCCTCCTCCTGGTCGAGCGAGCCGTCCTCCAGGATGTCGCACTCGATGCCGGTGAGCAGCCGGAAGGGGGCCCACCGCTCGTTCACCGCGGCCACCACCTCCAGCTGTCTGCGCAGCCGTTCCGGGGAGAGCCCGTTGGCGACGGTCAGCCGGGGCGAGTGGTCGGTGAGCACCGCCCACTCATGGCCGATCCCGGCCGCAGCCCACCCCATCTCCTCGATGGGGCTGCCGCCGTCGGACCAGTCGGAGTGGAGGTGGCAGTCGCCGCGCAGGGCCGCGCGCAGCTCCTGGCCGCCCTCGGCCAGCGGCGCGGAGGCGCCTTCCTCCTCCAGCCGGCGCAGATACCCGGGCCGGTCGCCCGCCAGGGCCTCCAGCACCACCTTGGCGGTCTTGGGGCCGATCCCCCGCACGGACTCCAGCGACCCGGCCGCGGCCCGCTTCGCGAGCTCGCCGTCCGCCATGTCCGCGATCACGTCGGCGGCCGTACGGAACGCCTTGACGCGGTATGTGGGGGCCTGGGTGCGCTCCAGCAGGAACGCGATCCGCCGCAACGCCGTCACCGGGTCCATCGCCACCTCCGACCGTCCCCCATTGTCCGCCGCCGTCCCGCCCGGCGCACTCCGCGCGGGCGCCGGGGCGGCGGCACGAAGCGGGGCACCCCCTCGGGGGTGCCCCGCCGTCCGTACCGAAGTGTTACGGGAGCCGCTCGGTCAGAAGTCGAACACGATGCCCTGGCTCGCCTGCTTGAGGCAGGGATTGCCGAAGGTGTACTTGTACGAGACGCGCTGGCCCTCCCACACGCCCTCGGCCGTGACCGTGGTCGGCTTCCACTCCTTGGTACACATCACCCCGGCCGGCGGGCCGGCCGTGATCGCGGCGAAGTTCCCCTGGTTGTGCCGGAGCTCCTGGCAGGCCCCCTTGGCCGCCGGATGCGTGCCGGAGGGGGTGGGCGCGCAGCTGAGCGTGACCGCGCGCAGCACGGAGGCACCGTCGTCACCGGTGCCGGGCGCCACGGTCAGGACGAGCGCGGAGGGCGCGTAGAGGCTCATCGCGGCACCCGGGGTGTCATGCTGATCGGCGCCGGCCGCACCCGGTACGGCGACCGCGGCGCCGGCCAGAGCCAGCGCGGCCACCAGAGTCGTACGCCCAAGCGTCTTACGCATATCGAACACTCCTGTCATTCAGGGACGGATGAACGAGGGCGAGTCTTGTCCAGGTCCCGGGGTGCCGCAGCGCGTCGTATACGGATCTGGTCACACTCCGCCACGCTCCGATTGCGTGAAGTTGCAGGCCAGGGACGCCGGGACGGCGGGCCGGGCTGATGGGCGCCTATGGAGAAGAAGGCGCAAAGCCGCCTCTGCTTGGCTTTCTAAAGCAACTAGAACATTGAATCTTGAATAGTAAGGTTTCCCTGGGAATTCATGGACGGGCCACCCCCCGGCCTCCGGGCGGTGCCCGTGTGGCGCCGCCGGACGTGCGCGCTCCCGGGGTGGGCGTCAGAGTGGGGGCGGTGCCGCGCTCCCCGCGCCCGGCACCCACGGGCCCCACGAAGGAGCAGCACACGATGGAACACCGCATCGTCGCCGAGATGACCGCACCCGACGACACGCTCAAGGAGTGGCACATGGTCCGTGCCGGCCAGGAGGTGTCCATGTGCGGGCGCGCCCTCGACATGAGCAGGCCCCAGTTGCCGTCCGACGCCTGGGGCACCGCGCAGGCGCGGCCGTTCTGTCACACCTGCGGCGCCCTGTTCCTGCGCGAAGTGCCGTGAAACAGGGCGCCGGGGCCGTACCGCCGTCGTGCTATCCGCACAGGTGCGGCTCGCGCTCCAGCGGGACCGGCGGGCGGCGCGTCACCGCGGCGGGCGCGCGCTGGGCCGCCGCCAGCGCGGGCAGCGGGCGCACCCGGACCAGGGCCTGGGCGTCGGGCGCCTCGGCCCGCAGCGTGAACCAGACGACCTTGCCGCCGTCCGTGCCGTGGGTGCCCCAGCTGTCGCTGAGCGAGGCCACCATGGCCAGGCCCCGGCCGCGGGCCTCAAGCGGCTCGCCGCCACCGAGGACCGGCAGCCGCGGGTCACGGTCGAGGACGGCCGCGGTGAGCCGGCGGCCGGTCCAGCGCAGTTCGAGCGTGCACTTCTTGTCGCCCTCGGCGTGCCGGAACACGTTGGTGAGCAGCTCGCACACCCCGAGGCTGACCGGCTGGATCAGGCACTCGAGCTTCCAGTACCGAAGGTGTGCGGCGACGATCCGGCGGATCTGCGGCACCCGCTCGGGGGCCGCCTCCAGGTCCAGGGTGTACTGACGGTTGACTTCCACGACCACGCCCACGACTGCGCTCCTCATCAGGACGGCCGGCGGACCGGCTGCTGCCGCTTTGACATGACAGCCCCGAGAAAGCGGTAAGTAGTCACTCAGATACAGAGCGAACGCAATCAGCGTGACCCCAACCGGGTGAACGCGCAACACAGGCGGCCGATCGATACCGCTCGACGCCTGGTCAGGGCAGAAAAAAGAGCCCCGGCAGGACGGGGGAGACCTGCCGGGGCTCGTACATGGGGCGGGTGAACCGGCGCCTCAGCGCGGCCCGCATATAGATGAATCATAAACCATGCTGGGAGTGCCGCCGACCTAGACCGGCAGGCTGTCCATGAAGGAGCTCACGGAGAACACCGCGTTCCCCGGCCCGGCGGGCCCGTAGCCGGGCGGGGAGGTCAGGCCGTACTCGTCCATCGTCGCCCGGTACGCCTCCAGCAGGCGGATGTGGTACTCCAGCGGCGCGCCCTGCGGGTTGGCCTTGCCGAGCGGGGTGGTCGGCTCGGGGCACCAGGTCGTGAAGCGCGGGGTGATCCCGCGCGACATGAAGAAGCGCAGACCCTCGACCGTGGAGGCGATCGCCTCGTCGACCGTGGTGAAGCCGAAGGGCTCGGCCATCTCCACGCCCGCGACGAAGTTCGGGATCACATGACGGGGGCCGAAGATCTCCGCCGAGTCGAGGATGCGCCGGTGCCACTCGTCACGGCCGACGTACTCCTCCTTGCCCGGGCAGTACAGCTCGAACAGCCGCCGGTCCCACACCTCGTAGTTGGGGTGGTAGATCCGTACGCCGTAGTCGTGGAAGCGCTGTACATCCTCCTTGGGAAGGGCCTGGGCGACGACCTTGCCGGTCCAGCGGCCGGGGAAGCGCTCCTCGATCGCCTTGGCGTACATCCCGTAGAAGTCGGCCTCGTCACGCCCGCCGACGTGCGAGGTGATCGCGCCGCCGGTGAGGGTGTACGCGGTGGACGCCCTGGCGGTGTCGTACCGGTCGATGATCTCCAGCGCCTCCAGGATCTCCTCGACCGGCTTGACGCCCGTGTAGGGACGCCCGGCGGCCTTGTGCTGGCGCCAGTTGTGGTTGATGTCGCAGTACTGGCACTCCTGCTTGGCGCCGAAGTACTGGCAGACCCGGAACACGGTCAGATAGATCAGATAGCCCCACTGGATCGTCGGGGCCACCTCCATCACGGACTTGCCGTTGGACAGCTTGTGCTTGTAGTACTCCGGCATCGGCGGCAGCCCCACGTCCGAGATCCGCCTGCCGTCCAGATACAGACCGAGCATGCCGTGCTCGTCGGCCGCGACCCGGTACGGCGACGCCGGGTTGACCCGCACCGACACGACGGTCCGGCGCAGGTCGTAGGGGCCTCCGGTCAGCACGATCTCCTCCGGGGGGCGGCGCAGCGCCGCCGCGCCCAGCTCCGGCAGGGTGCGGTGGTCGAAGGAGAAGATGAAGTACGACTTCGGCTTGACCTCTCCGGACTCGTTGTCGCTGAGCGCGGAGTCGTCGAAGGCCATCCCTCCGCGCAGCAGATCTTCCTTGATCACGGCTTCCCGGGGCACTCCCGGGAACCGGGCCATCAGTGATTCGACCTCATCGGTACGGCTGAGCATCTGCGGGCGTCCTCCGGTCCAGTCGCTTTCCTGTCCCACTGAACCTATGCTCTCGCCGGCTTCGCCGATGGACTGGGCATCGACGACGAAGCCGGCGAGTGGGCGTCATGCTAGCGGCGGGGCGATCTTCGCCGGATCGGTCCCGGGTCGCGAATCCCCTCGGTCCAAAGGCTTAGGCACCGTGTCCCGGGCGCCCTCAGTGGGCGATCGAGTCGATCAGTTCACGGGCCCCCTGGCGCAGCAGGGTGACCGCGACGGAGGTGCCGAGGGTGGCCGGGTCGAGCGGACCCGCCCACTCGTGGGCGTTGAGGACGGTCTTGCCGTCGGGGGTGAACACACAGGCCCGCAGCGAGAGATCGCCGTTGCGGGCGGCTCGCGCGTATCCGGCGATCGGGCTGTTGCAGTGGCCCTGGAGGACGTGCAGGAACATCCGCTCGGCCGTCGCCTCGCGGTGGGCGTCCGGGTCGCCGAGGTCGCTCACCAGGTCGATCAGATCGCGGTCGCCCTCCCGGCACTGGAGGGCGAGGATGCCCGCGCCGATCGGCGGGCACATCACCTCCGGCGAGAGCACCTCGCTGATCACGTCGGTGCGGCCGATGCGCTCCAGGCCCGCGGCGGCGAGCAGCAGCGCGTCCGCCTCGCCCGCGGCCAGCTTCTCCAGGCGGCGGTTGGCGTTGCCGCGCATGGGGACGCAGCGCAGCTGGGGGTGGGAGGCGGCGAGTTGGGCGACGCGGCGGACGGAGGAGGTGCCGATACGGGTGCCGTCGGGGAGTTCGTCGAGGGTGAGGCCGCCCGGGTGGATCAGGGCGTCCCGGATGTCGTCGCGCCTGAGGAAGGCGGCGAAGACGGTCCCGGCGGGCAGCGGGCGGTCGGCGGGCACGTCCTTGACGCAGTGCACGGCGAGGTCGGCCTCGCCCGCGAGCAGCGCGGCGTCCACCTCCTTGGTGAACGCGCCCTTCCCCTCGACCAGCGAGAGATCGCCCATCCACTTGTCGCCGGTCGTCCTGACCGGGACGACCTCGGTGGCCACCCGCGGGTGCAGGGCCGCGAGCTCGGCGCGTACGCGTTCCACTTGTGCGAGCGCCATGGGCGAGTCTCGCGAGACGATCCGGATCAGCTCGGCGGTGGACATGCGTCCACGATAGGGGCAGCGCCCGGATATCGCGCACAACACCCCTGTGTCCCCAGGGACTTTGCCCACCGGGTGGGTTGACGCGGGGCGCGGACGATCAGCAGATAGGGAAAGCCGACCCCGCCGGGCGCGGGCGGGCCCCCGGCCGCGGCTCGCGCGGGCGGGGGCCCTGGGAAGGGCGGCTGTGCGGGCAGCCGCCGTGGATCAGGTGGCCCTCTTGTTCTTGCTCATCAGCATGCCGCCCGCGACCAGCGCGAACAGACACACCGCAGCTCCGGTGATGATGTTGCTCAGGACCGCGCCGGTGCCGGGGTGGCGGCCGACCACCCAGGGAGCGACGATCAGCCAGGCGCCCATCAGCAGGACCACGAAGTTCAGGTCCTGCGACCGCTCCGGGACGATGGACATGCACAGGCCCACGACCGCGAGAGCGATACCGACGATCAGGTTGGTCAGCGCGAGCGTCGGCATCGAGTTGGAGAAGTGCACGGTCCAGCCGGAGATGGCCGCGTAGATCCCGGCGAGGATCACCAGTTCCTCGACCGCCGCGACCCCTCGCGTCTGCAGCATCGCCGCGTACCTGTCCCGCATCTCCGGTACGTCGGGGTGTCCTGAAAGGTCACCTGGTCGGTGGTGAGAGACGTCGGCCATGTGACTCGCCTCCTTCTGGTCTCTGCAAGTCTTTTGGCCCCGATGCGACATCCGGTCGCGGTTCCAGTGTGCTCTTATCCAGCCTTTATGCGAACTTTTACGGTTATCCAATACCTACAGAACTTATGGGCGTTCTGTGTGGAAATACTCAGCCCAGGGCCTCGGCGGCGGCCATCGCGCGCCGGTTGCGCCACCGCCACCATCCGCGCCGCAGCGCCGCGGGGCTCAGATCCACACGCCCGTGCAGCAGCCCCAGCACGATGGCCACACCCACCGCGATCAGATGCTCACGGCCGGCCAGATTGGGCTTCACGACCGCCTCGAAGAGCATCGAGCCGCCGGTCAGGGCGAACACCACCGGGGCCCGGCGGACCACCGAGAGATAGGTGAACAGGCCGACCACGGCCGCCGAGGGCCCGGTGTCCAGCACCTGTCCGACCTCGCGCGGGAGGCCCAGGCCGCCCCAGGTGCCGGGACCGAGCGCGATCATGACCCGGGCACTGAGCGTCCCCGCCAACGTGGTCACATACGCGATGACCAGCGTCCGGGTCCGGCCGAGTGCCAGCTCGGCGAGGGCGAAGCCGAGGAACAGCTGGGTCAGGCCCGCCCAGACGGGCAGGTCCAGGGCCGGGACGAAGAGCGAGATGGGGGTGCGCAGCAGGGCCAGCCACAGCGGCAGGTCGGCCTTGACCTCGCCGGTCAGCCGGACCACCACCGCGCCCGTCCTGGTCAGGTGGATGGCGTGGAAGACGGTCACCGCGACACAGGCGAGCACACCGAGGAAGAGACCGCGCAGCCCCCGGTTGACCAGTTGCCTCACGGGGTCGACGACGATGCCCTGGAACTCGCCGCGCAGGGTGCGCGCGACGAACCGTACGAACCGCGCCGGCAGCTCGGCCGCCCGGCGAGGGCCCCCGCCCCCGGTCGCGGGCGGCGCGTGCGTCGCACCGGCTCCCCCGACGGCGCCGCCGCCCTCCACCCCGTCACGACGGCCGTCGGCAAGTCGGAACACTGGTCGATCAACCCCTCAACGCTGCAACGCCCGGCAGTCATGACATTCGGCGCGTAGCTTCCCCCGTACCCCCAGATCGTGCACCAGGTCGAACACGCGCCGCACACGGGGGTCCACACCAAGGTAATCACCGCGCGGAGGAGCTTCAAGAATTCGGTTCACTCACCGAACTGTTCCGGGTTAGGGTCGGCGCATGACGCTGCCCCGCGACTACACCGGCCAGTCCTGCTCCCTCGCGCGCTCCCTGGAGATCGTCGGGGAGCGCTGGACGCTGCTGATCGTGCGGGACGCCTTCTACGGGGTGCGCCGCTTCGGCGAGTTCGCGGCGCACCTCTCGGTCCCCCGCGCCGTCCTCACCGACCGGCTCACCACCCTCACCGAGGAGGGCGTCCTGGCCCGGGTGCCGGCCGGGCGCCGCGAGGTGTACGAGCTCACGCCGAAGGGCGTGGCGCTGTGGCCGGCGGTGCGGGCGCTCACCTGCTGGGGCGACGAGTACTACGCGCGGGGCGGCCCGCGCCGGGTCTACCGGCACGCCGCCGACGACGCGCCCATCGGGGCCGACGGGCGGTGCACCCGCTGCGACACCACCGTCGAGGTGCCGGACATCCTCGTCGCTCCCGGGCCGGGACTCGGTCCCGCCGGTGAGGACGACGACCCGGTGACGGTGGCCCTGAGCCGCCCCCACCGGCTGCTCCAGCCCCTGCGCGGCTGAAAGCAGCCCCTCGCACCGCCCCCTCGCACGACGATGTCCACGACGAAAGGTGTACGCACATGAAGATCCTGGTCGTCGGCGCCGGAGCCACCGGTGGCTACTTCGGCGCCCTGCTCGCCCGCGCGGGCCGCGACGTCACGTTCCTGGTGCGGCCACGGCGCGCCGCCGTACTGCGCGAGCGGGGCCTGCGGCTGACCGGTTCGGGCGAGGACGAGGTGCTCACCCCACGGCTGGTCACCGCCGACCGGCTCACCCAGCCGTACGACCTGGTCCTGCTGTCGGTGAAGTCCACCGCCCTGGAACAGGCCGTCGAGGACCTCGCCCCGGCGGTCGGCCCCGGCACGGCGATCGTGCCGCTGCTCAACGGCCTGCGCCATCTCGACGTGCTCAACGGCCGCTTCGGCAAGGAGGCGGTCCTCGGCGGGGTGGCCAAGGTGATCACCACCCTGAACGACGAGGGCGACATCGTCCGCCTCGCGCCACTGGCGGTCCTCGCCCTCGGCGAGCAGGACGGCGGCGCCTCGGCCCGTACCGAGGAGATCCGGACCGTACTGGCCGGGGCGGGCATCGACGCGAGCGTATCGCCGGACATCCTCGCCTCGATGTGGCACAAGTGGGTCTTCATCACCACCCTGTCCACCGTGACCTGCCTGATGCGCGGCGAGGTCGGTGACGTGGTGGCCGTCCCGGGCGGCTCCGGGATCGGCCCGGCCGTGCTCGCCGAGGGGGCCGCGGTGGCCGCCGCGGCGGGATACCCCGTTCCCGAGAGCGAACGGGACCTCACCACGGCCCTGGTCACCCGAGCCGGCTCCACCTTCGCCTCCTCCATGTACCGCGACGTGGTGTCCGGTTTCCCCACCGAGGTCGAGCACGTCTTCGGGGACCTGACCGCGCGCGCCCGCGCCCTCGCGGTGCCCACTCCGCTGCTCGACCTGGCCACCGCCCATCTGCGGGTCCACCAGCACCGGGTGGGGGCGCGACGATGACGACGAGCCCCTGGATCAGGCGGTTCCATCCGGCACCCCAGGCCCCGACCCGTCTCGCCTTCTTCCCGCACGCGGGCGGCTCGGCCACCTCCTTCTTCGCCGCCGCGAAGGCGCTGTCGCCGGAGGTGGACGTGCTGGCGCTGCAGTACCCCGGACGGCAGGACCGGCTGGCCGAGCCGCCGATCGAGGACATGGGCACGCTCGCCGACCGTGTCACCGAGGAGCTGCTGCCCTGGACCGACCGGCCGCTCACCCTGTTCGGCCACAGCATGGGCTCCTCCGTCGCCTACGAGGTGGCGCTGCGGCTGGAGGACAAGGGGGCAGGGCCGCTCGGTCTGTTCGCCTCGGGCCGCTCGGCCCCCAGCGTGCCCGTCACCCGCCGGCTGCACCTCGCGGACGACGACGAGCTGATACGCCACCTCGGCGAGCTCTCCGGCACGGACGCCCGACTCCTCGCGGAGGAGTCCCTGTTGCGGCTGGTGCTGCCCGCGCTGCGCGGCGACTACCGCGCCCTGGAGACGCACCGCCCCGAGCCGGGCCGGTCGCTGTCCTGTCCGGTGGTGGCCCTGTGCGGCGACGCCGACCCGGTGGTCGACCCCGGTGACGTGGCCCTGTGGGAGCGGCACACCTCGGCCTCCTTCAGGATGCGGGTCCTCGCCGGCGGCCACTTCTTCCTGGACGCCCATCTGCCCACGGTGGCGCAGGAGGTGCGGGACCACATCGCGGCGACGACCGGTCGGTGAGGGGCGGGGCGCCGGGCGCCGTGGAGGGGGCGGGCGCGGGGGCGCCCCGGGCGGCGGGCGCGGGCGTGTTCACGCCCCCTCGCTCACTCCCCCTCGCCCGCCCGTGCCACGACCACCCCGGTGGCCACCAGCTCGCCGCTCTCCCCCTTCACCGTGCGCCACCGGCCCTGGAACACATCGTGGCGGACCCCGTCCACCACCGGTCCGGGCACCCGCAACGCGCCCGTGAACGTGCCGTTCTCGGGGTCGGGGGTGATCACGCAGTCACCGAAGTCCAGCCAGCGGCCCGTCAGCGGGAACCACGCCTTGAAGACGCTCTCCTTGGCGCTGAACAACAGGCGGTCCCAGGCCACCGCCGGGTGCGAGACGGTGAGCCGGTCCAGGACGGGCCGCTCCTCGGGCCGGGTGACCAGCTCCCGTACACCGTCGGGGACCGGCGCATTGGGCTCCGCGTCCACGCCGACCGAGGCGATGGCCGAGGCGGGGGCGACGGCGGCGGCGCGGTAGCCGTCGCAGTGCGTCATGCTGCCCACCACACCGTCCGGCCAGCGCGGGGCACGCTGCGCCCAGGGCGGGCCCTCCAGTACGGGCAGGATCGGGACGGGCGGGTGCCCGAGCCGGGCGAGCGCGGTGCGCGCGCACAGCCGTACGGTCGCGAACTCCCGTCTGCGCTTGTCGACCGCCTTCGCCACCAGCTCGGCCTCCTGCGGGAACAGGTCGACCGAGGGCGGGTCCGCGAACAGCTCCGCCACGACCACCTGGGCCGGCAGCAGCCCGTGCAGCAGCGCGCGGCTCACCATCGCGTCACCGTGGAAGGCCCGGGCAGCACCCGGCACAGCCCCTGCGGCGGCGCCGAACGGCTGCCCCACTCGCGGGGATAGCCGAGCGACACCTCCAGATGCGGCACCCCGTCGACCTCGATGGCGCGCGGGATGTGCAGATGCCCGTAGACGACTGCGGCGGCCCGGTAGCGCACATGCCAGTCGGCGGTGGCCTCGGTGCCGCACCACTGCGCGAACTCCGGGTGGCGCAGGATCCGGGTGGGTTCGCGCACCAGCGGGAAGTGGTTGACCAGCACGGTCGGCAGCGCCGGGTCGACCGCGTCCAGCCGCGAGCGGGTGTACGCGACCCGGGCGCGGCACCACGCGTCGCGGCTGGGGTGGGGGTCGGGGTGCAGCAGGTGCTCGTCCACGCACACCACCCCGCTCGTGTGGGCGACGGCCAGCGCCTCTTCCTTGGTATGCGCGCCATCGGGCCGGAAGGTGTAGTCGTAGAGCAGGAAGAGCGGCGCGACGACCACCGGCCCGTCCGGGCCCGGCCACTGGAGGTAGGGGTCCTCGGGGGTCGCCACCCCCAAGTCCCGCAGCCGCTGGACGAGATACGTGTAGCGGGCCTCGCCGCGCAGCCCCACCGGGTCGGCCGGCGCGGTCCACAGCTCGTGGTTGCCCGGTGCCCAGACGACGGTGGCGAAGCGCCCCGCGAGGAGCTCCATCGCCCGGAGCACCTCGTCGGCCAACTCCCCCACGTCCCCGGCGACGAGGAGCCAGTCCTCGGACGAGTCCGGCCGCAACGCGTCCAGGACCGCGCGGTTGCGCGCATGGCCGACGTGCAGATCGCTGATGGCAAGAAGACTCATGATGATCGCAGCCTACGGGGGACCGCCCATCGCCCGGTCACCGATGGCCGGTTCCGGCCAGGTCCGTCGTTGCGGACTCGGGGCGGGTCACCGCGGATTCGCGAGCCCGTAGCCGCGGAGTCGAGCGTGGGTCCAGTGGACCCTGGTACCGACGGTCCCTGGTTCCGGCGGCCGGGTTCCGCCATGATGATGATCATGACGACCGACCGCCGCCAGCTCGCCGATTTCCTGCGCCGCTGCCGTGACCGGGTCACTCCGCAGGACGCCGGACTGCCCGCGGGGCCGCGCCGGCGCACCCCGGGGCTGCGGCGCGAGGAGGTCGCGCAGCTCGCCGGGATGTCCGCCGACTACTACATCCGGCTGGAGCAGGCGCGGGGGCCGCAGCCCTCGCCGCAGATACTCGCCGCGCTGGCCCGCGCCCTGCGGCTCAACGACGACGAGCGCGACCATCTCTATCTGCTCTCCGGGCACCGTCCGCCCGCCGCGCACTCCCCGGACGGCGAGGTGAGCCCCGGGCTGCTGCATCTGCTCGAACAGCTCGCCGACACCCCGGCCGTGGTCCTGAGCGACCTCGGGGACGTGCTCGTCCAGAACCCCATGGCGCGTGAGCTGCTGGGTGAGGTGTGCACGGTCAGCGAGCACGGCCGCAACGTCGTGTGGCGCTGGTTCACCGAACCGTCCGCCCGACTCCCCTACCCGCCCGAGGAGCACGGCTACTACAGCCACCTCCATGTCGCGGATCTGCGCGCCGCCGCGGCACGCCGCTTCGGCGACGCGGAGTCGACACGGCTGATCTCCCGGCTGCACAGGGTCAGTTCCGAGTTCACGCAGCTGTGGGAGCTGCACGAGGTCGCCGTCCGAAGACGCGACCGGGTGCGCGTCCTGCACCCGGAGCTCGGCCCGTTCGACCTGTTCTGCCAGGTGCTGCTCGCCCCGGAGGGCGATCACCGCCTGGTGCTCTTCACGCCTCCGCCGGGGAGTGCGACCGCGGACCGGCTGGCGCGGTTCGGCGCCTCGCGGCGCGGCTGAGGCGGAGGCGTGCGCGGGGTGCCCGGCTCAAGCGCCCCCGTGGTCCAGGCAGGGGTACTCCCGGCCGCACCAGCAGCGCCCCTGGACCGGCGTGGTGGCGAGCAGCATCCGGATGACCTCGTCCACGTCGAAGCCGTCCATCTCGCTGCCCTCGGGGACGAGTTGGTAGGTACGGGAGAGGAACTCGGCGACGTCCTCGATCTCGGCGAGGAGGTCCGCGCTGCCCTCGTCCGAGTGCAGCCGGATCCGCAGTCCGCTGTCGCCGTACTGCCAGACCCGTACATCGCCGAGACCGACCGGGCAGCGGGAGATCAGCCCCTCCGCCACGAGGTCGCGGCCCATGGTCCATGTCGTATGCATGCCATTGCCGCAGACGAATTCCACCGAAACGGCGAGCGGATCGGCGGGGTCGTAAGCCATCAAGGCCTCCACGGGGGTCATGGCATCACCCTCGTGCAGTAGTTCGACATACAACGGAACGCAGATCTCTTCCATGTCGCCCCCCCTCGTCGGGACAGTCACCGGCGGCCGGTCGCCGGGTGTTGTTCGGTATCCGCATCTATGACGTACTCAACGGCCGCGATAGTGACCGACTTCGCGAACAAATTCGCCCCGGGATGTGGAAACTGTGCGTACGGTGTCGCAAATTCGCATGTCCGCGGGGATCGTTTACCCCGTACCGCGCCGTTCGATCCCCCCGTTTCCGGGGCGGCTCCCCCGGCTCCCGCCCCGGCCACCAGCGGGGGCACGGGTCGTGGGGCGGGCCGCGCGGTGTGTGGTGAAGGCTTCACAATCTCCGCCACCGCGGCGCCGATTCGGCCGGAACATTGCGTTGGCGGCACCGGCGGGATCGCGACAGCGGACCGCCCGCGACCGCTTCGACGGCGGCAGCGGGCGGCTGGGGGAAGCGGCGGGCTCAGCAGAACTTGTCCAGCTGCCCCGCTTTCGCGGCACGAACCATGGCGGCGATCTCGGACCGGGTGTACCGGAGCACCGGTGCTTCGGTGTCCTTCGTATGCGTCACGGCGATCCTGTCGCCGTCCACGGCGAATCCGACGCAATCCTTGGAGTAGTCCAGGTCACTGAATGACGACTTCTCGAATGCGAGGTGAGGGGCATTGCGGTTGACGTATTCGGTGACCTCGACAAGGCGCGAGTGGTCCATGGAACAGCTCCTTCGTGCAGCGGTGGGGGCTGTTCAGCACGCTACGAGTCCACGTCCGCCTATTTCTAGTGGTCTTGACAGCCGGACACCTGATGCGCTAGCGACTCCAGCGGACCTCGGCGGGAGCACCCGCGCGCCGACACTCCTACCCGAAGGCCCCTACACCAGGCCGAGGTAGGCGGCGGGCGAGCCCTGCAGTGTCGGGGCGAGCAGTCCGGCCTGGGGCTCGCTCAGCTCGGGCAGTCCGAAGAGCTCCGCCTGCGGCGGGGTGAGCGGGGCGTCGAGGATCGCCCCGGGGCTCTCCGCACGCAGCGGCGAGGACGGTGTGGTCACGGCCGCGGCGCCGATCCTGTCCTCGGTGAGCGGGTCGGCCAGCGGCGCCTTGACCACGGTCGACGGCACCTCCGAGGTGATGGGCAGCGCGGGCAGCACGGGCGACGGCATCAGGGAGCCGACGACGTGGCGCGGCCCGCCGGGCGATCCCGGCACCGGGATCGGCACGGCCGTGCTCACCGTGGGGGCCTCCAGCGGCAGCACCGTCTCCAGGCTTTCCAGCGGTACCCCGACGGGAGCGGACACCCCGGCCGCGGCGGGTGTGACGGCCGCCGCCGTGGCCATGCACGTCATCATGGCCGCGAGGCCGGCCCGCTTGGTGAGCTTCATAGGTACTTCCATCCCTCTGGTTCTTCGATCAGCTGACGGACAGGTGCCGTCTGGAAGAACGAGGGCGCAGGGTTCATCACTCCAAAATTCGCCTGTTCAGCGGAGCGGGAAAGGAACTCCGCGCTCGGATTCGGGGCGTGTTCCGAAGATCCGACGTTCCGATTCACCGATCGGCACGTCATTGATGCTCGCCTCTCGGCGGGCCATCAGACCGTTCTCGTCGAACTCCCAGAGCTCGTTCCCGTAACTGCGCCACCACTGCCCCGCCGCGTCCCGGCTCTCGTACTGGAAGCGCACCGCGATGCGGTCGCCGTCGAACGCCCACAGCTCCTTGCGCAGCGCGTAGTCGAGCTCGCGGGCCCACTTGGCGGTGAGCAGCTCGACGATCTCCGCGCGCCCCGTGACGAAGGTGTCCCGATTGCGCCAGTGCGAGTCCTCGGTGTACGCGAGCGCGACCTTCTCGGGGTCGCGGGTGTTCCAGGCGTCCTCGGCGGCCTGGACCTTCTGCCGGGCGGTGTGCGCGTCGAAGGGGGGCAGGGGCGGGCGAGCGGTCATGGCGGAACCTCCGGGTCGACGGGGGCGAACGGGCGCGCGAGCGGAACGAGCCGGGAGAACGAGCGTTCTCCCGGTCCTCGGCTACCGTAGAGAACGGTCGTTCTCAGTACAAGGAGGGGTGGGGCATGGACACCGCGGTCGCACGGGAGCGGGTGCTCGACGCCGCCGGGACGCTGTTCTACGGGCGGGGCGTCCAGAGCGTCGGCATGGATGAGATCCGCGCCGCCTCGGGTGTCTCCCTCAAGCGCCTCTACTCTCTCTTCCCCGCCAAGGAACAGCTGGTGGAGGCGTATCTGGAGCGGCGGGACACGGTGTGGCGGGGGCGTCTGGCGCAGGAGGTCGAGAGCCGCGCGCACCCGGAGGAGCGCCTCCTCGCGGTCTTCGACCATCTGCACCGCTGGTTCGGGGAGCCGGGGTTCCGCGGTTGCGCGTGGATCAACGCCCACGGCGAGCTCGGCGCCTCCTCGGCCCGGGTCGCGGCGCAGGCGCGCGCCCACAAGAGCGTGTTCCGTGCCTATCTGGGCTCGCTCGTCGCGGACGCGGGGCTGCCCGAGCGTCTCGCGGACCAGCTGGCGCTGCTAGCCGAGGGCGCGATGGTGACCGCGGGCATCTTCGGCACCGGCGAGCCCGCCCTCCGGGCCCGCGAGGCGGCGCAGGCCCTGGTGGCGGCGGCGCGGGCCTGACGCGCTCCGCCCCCGGTGGTGTGGAGTTCTTCACGGTCCGTTCAGCAACTGGCCACCGGGTGTTGGTCGAATCCGGTACCGGACGCTCACCACCATGATCTCCATGTCGTTCACCCCGTACAACCCACCCGCACCACGCGGCGCACGCGCCCTGTGGCGCGGACCCTCGCCCGCGCGCGCGGTCGCGGGCCTGGTCGCCCTCGCGCTCGCGGCCGTCGGCGTCCTTCTCGCCGCACCCGTCTCGTACGCCGGCGGGCCGCTGGTCTCCTCGCGCGCCCTCGTCGGTGCCGAACAGGTGCTGTTCCGCTCCGGTGTGGGCGGGTACGGCTGCTACCGCATCCCCGCGCTGGTGAAGACGAAGGAGGGCAGCCTGCTCGCCTTCGCGGAGGGACGCAAGTCGCCCACCTGCGCCGACCGCGGCGACATCGATCTGGTGATGCGCCGCTCCACCAACGACGGCCGCACCTGGGGCCCGGCCCATGTGGTCCTGGAGGGCAGCCCCACCGACGGGACCGCCCCCTTCACCCGGGGCAACCCGGCGCCCGTGGTGGACCGCGAGACCGGTTCCGTCTTCCTGCTGACCACCTCCAACGAGCAGACGCCGAGCGGCCCCCGGCTGCCCTGGGTGCAGCGGAGCGACGACGACGGGGTGAGCTGGAGCGCGCCCCGGGCACTGCCGACGTTCAGCGGCGCCGACACCGGCTGGTTCGCCACCGGCCCCTCGCACGGCGTCCAGCTCACCGCGGGCGCGCACGCCGGACGGCTGGTGGTCGGCGCCCACCAGAACCCCGACGCCACCACCCGCTACGCGGGCGTCCTCTACAGCGACGACCACGGCACGACCTGGCAGGCGAGCACCACCGCCAACTCCTATGTGGCCGGAAAGGTCAAGCCCGGCGAGGTCTCCGTGACCGAACTGCCCGGCGGCGGTGTGTATCTGGCGGCCCGCAACGAGATCGGCGGCAGCGCCGACCACCGCACCCGCGCGGTCAGCACCGACGGCGGCACCACCGTCCCCGCCTCGACCGTCGTCCCGGGCCTGATCACCCCGGAGGTCCAGGGCTCGGCGCTCACCCTGCGCCAGACGTACCAGCGCACACCCGGCGACACCCTGGTCTTCTCCGCGCCCTCGGACGCCTCCGACCGCAAGCTGATGAAGATCCGTTACTCCACCGACCAGGGGACCACCTGGACGGCCGCCTCCAACGGCCTGATCAGCAACGACCGGGCCTCCTACTCCGACCTCGCCGAGCTCGACACCGGCGAGCTCGGGCTCCTCTACGAAGGCGGCCCGGCCAACTCCGCCGACGAGATCCGCTTCAACGTGACCACCCCGGGCGCCCTCGGCATACCCGGCACCTTCACCGGCAAGCTCTCCGGGCAGAACAGCCCGACGGCCGGCCGCACCAGCCCGGACGCGGGACCGGACGCCAACGACGCCTACCTCCAGGGCGACGCGGCCCTGGGAAGCGGCCGGTTCGGGCAGGGCCTGGTCCTGGACGGCACGGGCGACTACGCCGACGTGCCGTACGGCAGGACCATCGACCCGGGCTCGGGCGACTTCACGTACACGCTGTGGTTCAAGTACGCGGCGACGACCGCCGGCCGGCAGCAGGCGCTGTTCTGGGCGTACGGGCAGGGCAGCGCCGAACCGCAGGTGTGGCTGCGCGCCCAGCCCGCCGACGACCGGCTCTACGCCTGGGTGCAGGGCGCGGACGGCGGCGCCCGGCTCACACTCACCGACCCCTCGCCGGGGGTTGCCTTCGGCGACGGCCAGTGGCACCACGCGGCGCTGATCCGAACGGGCGCGCAGATCCGGCTCACCGTCGACGGGACGGTCACCGGCACGGCGACGGGGGTGGCCGGATCGGTCACCGGCACGCCGCGGACCGGCGCCGGGGGAATCCGGATCGGCGCCAAGGCCGACACCGGGGCGAGCGACGCCTTCGGCGGTGCCGTCGACGACTTCCGCCTCTACCGCACCGCGCTGACAGACAGTCAGCTGGACCAGGTGCGCGCCGGCGCCGCGCAGCTGGACACCGACGCCGCCACCCGCTCGATGGGCGCCCGGCTGCCCTTCCAGGTGATCGACACTGCGGTCGTCCCGGACCGGCGCCGCATCACCATCGAGGACGACGTCTCGGGCCACTGCGCCCCCGGCACCCTGCTCGGGGGCGTGCCCGCCCAGCCGGCGGGGCGGATCGGATCGCTGGCGGCGACCGTGGACGCCACCCATCCGGGCACCGAGACCGGGTTCTCGCCGACGCTCGACGTGGGCGCGGGCGACTTCACGTACTCCCTCTGGTTCCGGTACGCGGCGGGCTCCACCAGCCCCGACCAGGCGCTGGTGTGGGCGTACGGGACGGGGAGCGCCAGTCCGCAGCTGTGGGTGCGCGCCCAGCCCGCGCAGGACCGGCTCTACGCCTGGGTGCAGTCGGACGCCGGCCCGGTGGCGCTGGCGCTCCCGGACACCACGTCGGCGCGGTCGTTCGGGGACGGCGCCTGGCATCTGCTGACGCTGACCCGCTCGGCCGACAGGGTCACGCTCGGCGTGGACGCGCGGACCCCGGCCACCGCCGCCGGTCTCACCGGCTCGCTGACGCCCGCGCAGGGCAACGGGCAGCAGGGCGTGCGGGTCGGCTCGAAGCCCGACGGGACCAGCGTGTTCGACGGTGACGTGGACGAGTTCCGCGTCTACCACCGGGCGCTCACGACGGCCGAGACCGCTGCGGTCGCGGGCTCCACGGCGGGCTCGTCCGGCTCGTACCCGGGTGATCTGCCCGCGCTGTGGTGGTCGTTCGAGAACCAGTACACCGGCGCCCGGGACGTGGTGCGGCCCGCGGCGGGCCCGGCGACCCCGGACTCCACGGTCCACTGCGGCCACGCCCTGGTGCGCGGCGGCGCGGCCACCGCGCCGGGGAAGTTCGGCACCGCGCTCGCCTTCGACGGCTCCGACGACGCCGTCGACCTGCCGTACGGCGCGGCCACCGCGCTCGGCTCGGCCGACTTCACCGTCAGCACCTGGCTCAAGTACTCGGCCACCAGCGGCAGTGCGGACCAGGTGCTGGTGTGGGCGTACGGGACGGGCGCCTCGGAGCGGCAGCTCTGGCTGCGGGCCCAGCCCGCGCAGGACCGGTTGTACGCCGCGTTCGAGACGGACACGGCGACCACGGTGGTGGCGGCGGTGGACGGCTCGGCCGCGGCCGGGTTCGGCGACGGGGCCTGGCACCACGTGGCCCTGGAGCGGGCGGACGGCCGGCTCCTGCTGATCGTCGACGGGCAGACGCTCGGCAGCGCCGCGGTCCCGGCGGGCTCGGTGACGACCGGCGACACCTACGCGGTGGACGGCTTCCGGCTGGGCGCCAAGCCCGACGGGACCAACCCGCTGACGGGGGCGCTGGACGAGTTCCGGATCACCCGCGAGGCCCTGTCGGACGAGGAGCTGACCGCGCTGCGGACGCGGAACGCTCTCCCGGGGACGGCCACGTCGGCGTGGCTGCCGTTCCAGGTGGTCACGGCGTCGGAGTTCGCCCGGATGTAGCCGGTTAGCCTGGGGGCACGAATGGGGTGGCCGTCCGTCGCACTTCGCGGCGGGCGGCCACCGGCGCGAGTGGGGAGCAGTGGGATGACCGGGGAGCGACCGCGCAACGCCGCCCAGACACGGGCCGAGGAGATTCTGGCGGAGGTGACCGCCGGCGGCGAGGAGACCGGCGTCCAGGTGGCGGCCTACATCGACGGCGAACTCGTCGTCGACGCATGGGCGGGCCTGGCCGACGTGGAGGGCGGGCGGCCGATGGAGGCGGAGACGCTGGTGCCCGCCTGGTCGACGGGGAAGGGGGTCGTAGCGGCGCTGGTGGCGGTCCTGGTGGACCGGGGCGTGCTCGCCTACGACACCCCGGTCGCCGCCCACTGGCCCGAGTTCGCGGCCCGGGGCAAGGAGGGGATCACCCTCGGCCAGGTCCTCTCCCACTCGGCGGGGCTGCCGCAACTGCCGCCCGGGGTGACCCCCGAGGAGTTGTTCGACGTCCCGGCGGTCGGGGACTGGCTGGCGGGGCAGGCGCCGCTGTGGGAGCCGGGCACGGCGAGCGGTTACCACGGCTGGACCTACGGCGTGCTGCTCGCCGAGATCCTGCGCCGGGCCACCGGCCGTCCCTGTGACGAGCTGCTGAGGGAGGAGCTGGCCGGGCCGCTGGGGGTCGCGGACTCGCTGCTGTTCTCGGTGCCGGAGCACCTGCACGAGCGGGTGGCCCTCTGTTACGACGGCGGCTGGTCGGACTATCTGGACCGGATGCCGTCCGACTCGCCGTTCCTCGTCTTCGCGCCCCGGCCGGTGCTGCCGGTCCCCGCCCTCGCCAACCGCGCCGACTACCGCCGGGCCGCGCTCCCGGCCAACGGGACGATGACGGCCCGGGCGGCGGCCCGGATGTACGCGGCGCTGGTCTGCGGCGAACTCGACGGCGTACGGCTGGTGTCGCCGGCCACCCTGAAGGAGGCGACGACACCGAGGACGTCGGGCGAGGACCGCTCGCTGGGCTTCCCCCTGCTGAAGGGCTACGGGTTCATGCTCGGCGGCGCGGGCTCGGTGGTGCGCTCCCCCGACGGCGGCTTCGGCACCAACGGCTCGGGCGGCAGCGCCGCCTCCGGCGACCCGGCCCACCGCTTCTCGTTCGCCCTGACGAAGAACAGGATGAGCGTGAACGGCCTGGACAAGCGGCTCTTCCGGGAGGTCCGGGAAGCGCTCGGCATCCGGCGGGACTGAGCCCCACGGCCACCGGGCCGCCGTCAGCGGCCCGCGAACTCCCGCAGGTCCGCGGTGAGCCGTTCGGCGTGAGTGACGAACAGGCCGTGGCCCGCGTCCTCGTAGACGTGGAAGACGCTGTCCGGGATCAGTCGCGCGGCCCGCTCCCCGGTCAGGCCGATCGGGGCGGAGACGTCGTGGGTGCCGTGGACGACGAGCGCCGGGACGTCCACCTTGGCCAGTTCGGGGGCGACGTTCAGGGTCACCACGAGGTCGCCGAGGGCGTTGGCGGCACGGGCCGTGGCGCCCGCGCAGCGGTCCTCCCAGTACCGGACCATGGCGGGCGAGAGGTCGTTGCCGGGCCGGTCCAGGGCGAAGAAGCCGGCCGCGCCGTCGGCGAAGAAGCCGGGCCGGTCCTTGCGGAACTTCTCGTTCCCGGCGGTGATGAGCGCCGGGTCGACGCCCTCGGGGTGGTCGGCCGAGCGGGCCGGGCCGGGCGCCATCCCGGCCACCAGGGCGATCCGGGCCACCCGGCCGCTGCCGTGGAGAGTGAGGTGACGGACGACCTCGGCGGTGCCGATCGAGTGGCCGACCAGAGTGATCCCGGTCAGGTCGAGGTGGTCGAGGAGCGCGCCCAGGTCCCCGGCGAGGGTGTCGAGGTCGAAGCCGTCCCACACGTCGTCGGAGCGCCCGTGCCCCCGCCGGTCGAGCCCGACGCACCGGAAGCCCTCGGCGGCCAGCGGGAGCATCTGGAACTCCCACATCTCCGTACCGAAGTAGGAGCTGTTGACGAAGACGACGGGACGCCCCTCGCGAGGGCCGTAGTCGACGTAGTGGAGCCGGGTGCCGTCGGTGGCGGTCTCGAAGTACGGCATGGCGCTGGGTCCTTCCCCCTCGGCCACCGCCTCGGTCGGCGGTGTCTGTGGGACCAATGGTGCGGGGGACGTGGACAGTTGGTCGATTACCCCGCGGGTCATGCCCCGCCCACGGGCCGCCCGGACGAATAACCTGACCGTATGAACGAGACCGCCGCGGGGACGCGGGGCTACGGCGTGGACGCCGACGCGCTGGCCGAGCAGTACGAGAGCGTCACCTTCGAGGAGGTCCACGGCGGGCTGCTGCACCTCTACCCGGCGCCGCCCGGACGGGTGCTGGACCTGGGCGCCGGGACCGGCCGGGACGCGGCGGCGCTGGCGCGCCTCGGCCACACCGTCACGGCCGTCGAACCGACCGCCGAACTGCGGCGCCACGGCGTGCGGTTGCACGCGGACACCCCCCTGACCTGGCTGGACGACGCGCTGCCCGGGCTGCCGGTGCTGACCGGAAGGAGCGAGCGGTACGACCTGGTCCTGCTCACGGCCGTGTGGATGCACCTGGACGCCGCCGAACGCGCCCGGGGCATGCGGAGCGTCGCCGCGCTGCTCGCCCCCGGCGGCACCCTGGCGATGACCGTACGCAGCGGTCCGGTGCCCCCCGGGCGGCGCATGTTCGAGGTGCCGGAGGCCGAGACGCTCGCGCTCGCGGGGGCCGCGGGGCTGCGGCTCGCCCATCGGGGC
>NZ_JBJHPC010000161.1:0-12848 GCF_045257485.1 Streptomyces sp. YS-3
GGTGGGTGAGGGTGCGGTGGTGGTGGCTCCGTCGGGGGCCGCCGCTGTGACCGTGGTGCCGGCAGGGGCGTCCGCGACGGTGTGGCCGGGCGTAGACGGTTCGGTCGAGAGGTGGATGGCCACGGTCAGGCCGCCTATCGCGGTGGCGCCCGCGAGCACCGCGGCGGCACGGCGCCGCCGTCGGGCGCGGTCCCGGTCGCGGCGCAGCTCGCCGCGGGTGGCGGGTTCGGCCTGGGCGTCACGGCCCCGCGGTGCCTGACGGTGGCGGCCGGGCGTCTGCGGTCGCGGTGCCGTACCGGGGTCCGTGGAGGCCGCGCCGGTGTAGGCGATGGGCGCGGTTCCCGAAGCCCGGTGTGCGGCCAGGGCCGCGAACAGACCGGCCGCCGAAGCCACCGGCACCAGGGCGAGCCCCGCGAGCAGCCCCTCCGGCGGTACGAGTCCGCTGCCGAGACCCGAGCACACCGGGCACGCACGCGTGTGCCGGGTGACGCGCTTGCGCCACAGGGCCGAGGGCACACCGTCCCACAGCGACAGGAGCCCGGTCAGCTCATGGCAGTGCGAGGCACCTGCCAACGTCCGCACCACCTGGCGCGACGCGTCGAGCCGCTCCTTCATGCGCTGTACGCGTACGGCGGTGTGCTGCGGGGACAGTTCCAGGGACGCGGCCACCTCGGCGCGGGTCAGATACCCGGCCGTCTCCAGCCACCAAAGCGAGAGCAGCCCCCGGTCCTCGGGCTCCAGCCAGCGGGTGGCCTCGGCGGCCTCCCTGCGCTGTCCGGAGAGCCCGAGCCGCAGGATCGTGAGATCGACGAAGTCGGCGCCCGGGTCGGGCAGGTCGCTCGTCTCCTGGATGGCGGTGCCGTCCGGCCGGGTGCGGGCACGCTGCCAGTACGCGCGCAGCTGGTTCATGGTGATGGCCACCACCCACGACCGGAAGCTGGCCGCGTCCCGCAGCCCCGGCAGGCCGTCGAGCATCCGCAGGACGCTCTCCTGGACCACGTCGTCGACGTCGGCGTGGCCGTTGAGCGCCCGCCCGACGATGTTGTAGACCAGCGGCAGACAGGCCGCGACGAGCTCGTCCTGGGCCTGCTGGTCACCGGCTCGCGCGGCCGTGACCGTCGCCGTCCCGTACTCCATGTTCACGCCTCGTCCACTCTCCCCGGGCCCCTGCGGTCTCGGGGCTGCCGACTGCTTCTCCACGGTGGGAGACCGGTGGGGGAGTGGCGGATAACGAAAAACGCGAAGCTTTCTTCCGGATGCGGCCCGACGCGGCCACCGGGGTCAGCGAAAGGGTGTCATCGACCCGATCCAACCCCGGCGGACGAGCGGGGTCAGACCTGTACGGGGACGGCGTCGGCGGCGGGCGCCCCGGCAGTGCTCTTGTCGGGAGCGGTGTAGAAGACGGAGCCCTGCTTGCGCTCGCGCTCCAACTCACCCTTGGCGACGAGCGCTTCGAGGGTGTTGCGGACCACCTGGGGGCTGGTGTTGCGGTCCGGGTGGGCGGTGGTCAGCTCGGTGAGGATGTCGGCGACGGTACGCGGCTCCTGGTGACCGGCGAAGAGACCGAGGACGACCTCGCGCAGGGTGGGACCGGAGGTCTCCGCCTTGCCCCGGGAAGCGGTCTTCGCCGGAGCGGTGTTGCCGCGCGGGGTGCGCGCGGGCTTGGCCGGGGACTTGACCTCGGACTTGACGGCCGGCTTGGCCTCGGCCTTGACCTCGCTCTTCTTCTTCGAGCGGGGCGTGGGCACCTTGACCTGTGCGGCGGACTTGGCCGACGTGCCGGAAGCGGTCTTCCGGGCGGCGGTCTTCGCGGTGCCGGTCTTCGCGGTGCCGGTCTTCGCGGTTTCGGGCTTCGCGGTTTCGGGCTTCGGGTTGGCGGTCTTCGCGGGGGTGCGCTTGCCCGCGGTGGTCGCCCTGGCGGCCGTGGCGGAGGCACCGCTGAGGGTGTGGTGCATGGTCTGGAGCAGGCCGTGGTCGCGTTCCAGGGCTTCGAGCCGGCCCTTGAGGGCGTCGAGTTCGGCGCGGATGCGTGCCTGGTCCTGCTGGTTGGCCTCCAGGTCGGCGGTGACGCGCGCCGCGTACTGGTCCTTGAGAGTGGTGGTGTCCGGCTCGTCCGCCATGGGAGTTCGCTTTCCTCGTGCTGAATGATGCCGCCGGATGCCGGCCCTTTGCTGCGGGGCACAGCACAGGCGAGTAGGCAAAAGATACACACCTCACCCAAACAACCGCAGCCCGTCCGAATCGCCTGCACACTAAAGAGTTGATGAGAGAAACCCCGTATCCCCTCCGAACCCCCTCTCGGTGGCCGCAGATGACGGCCCCGGGCATGGGTGAGTGGGATCACAGGGTGTCGCGGTGAACGTCGTGCGCTCTGCGTGCGTCTGTTCGCCCGGAGCGGGGATTTCGATCGGCGTGTGTGCGTTGGGTACGGCGCGGATGACCCTCCCCGCCCGGTGCCGTCCTGTGCGGCGCATCGCCCATCGATTCGGAGTTGGTGTATGAAGCGCCCGTCCGCGGCACCGGTTGCGGTGCTCGCCCTCTGCTCGGCCCTGCTGGTCGCCGGTTGTTCCGAGGAAAGTGAGCCGGTGAGCTTCGGGGGCCAGGCCGCGAGGCCGACGAGCCCGAGCCGGACGCCGGTGAACAGCAAGGTGCAGTTGCCGACCAACCCCCGTGAGTGGACGGTGCAGCGGGAACTCGCCGACGGCACCAAGGTGGTCCGTACGACGCTGAAGGGCCGCAAGTCGGGCTTCGAGGGGAAGGTGTGGGCCTGGGCGCCGAAGCAGTACTTCGAGGAGAAGTACAAGAACAGCGCCTTTCCGGTGCTGATCGCGCTCCCCGGCAGCAACGGATATCCCAGCAACTACTGGTACGGAGCCGACCTCAAGCTCCAGGAAACTATCGCCGAGCAGGCGCGGCAGGGCCGCAGCCTGCCCTTCGTGGTGGTCATGCCGGTGCTGAACGCGGACAAGAAGAACTACTACGACGGCAGTGACATCCCGGGCCGGCCGAAGATGGGCACCTGGATGTCGGACGACGTGCCGGATCTGGTCCGCGAGAACTTCCGTACGTTCAAGGATCCCAGGGGCTGGGGTTTCTTCGGCTCCTCCTCCGGCGGATACGTCGGTATGAAGATGATGCTGCAATACCCCCGCCGGTTCGGCGCGGCCATCGCCGGCGGTCCCGACACCCGCCCGGACTCCCCGCTGTGGAAGGGATACGAGAAGGAGGAGCAGGCCAACAATCCGGAGAAGCTCGCCCAGGATCTGATCGACAAGGGCGGCCCCACGGTGAACCTCTCGATCATGCTGGGGACCAAGGAGTCGGGCCAGCGCAAGGTGAAGAACTTTCTCGCCAAGTACGGCAAGGGACCGGTCAAGACGAATCTGTATATGATCCCGAACGGTCACCACAGCGGACGGCAGTACGCGAAGTCCCTCGGCGACGGTCCTCTGGAGTGGATCAGCAAGCGGATGCTCGCACCGTCCTCGTAGCGACCGACGCCTGCCACGTGGATGTGACGGGCGTCACGAGCATGATCCCGGCCCTTCGGGGCACGCGAAACCCCAGGCCCCGTCGCGTCCCCCGTCGCGACGGGGCCGCCCCTGGCGAAAGCGAGGGGGATTGACTTCTGGGAACCCTGGGCAGGTGCGCAGGGTGCGAGTGCGGGCGGTTGCGCATGCAGGACGGGGGCAGCGACGTGAGTGAGGAAACGGCTCCGATGTGGAGGACCGGTCTGGTACCGGTCGACGCCGCGGAGGCGCGCAGGCGTGTGACGGACCTCCTGGGCGCCGCGATGGAGCGGATGTCGACGCGGGACACGGTGGTCGCGGACGCGCTGCTGGTGACCTCGGAGCTGGTGACCAACGCGCTGCGGCACGCCGGCGGCGTCACCGCCTTCGAGGCGATGGCGGACCGTGTGGGACTGCGGCTGGTGGTCGAGGACGCGAGCGACGCGCTTCCCACCACCAAGGAGCCCGGCGAGGACTTCACCCCCGGCGGTTACGGATGGCCGATGGTCTGCCGCCTGGCGACCAGCGTCACCGTCAGCCTGCTGCCTTCCGGAGGCAAGCGGATCCAGGTCTTCCTTCCGCTGTGAGCGGCGCCGTGCGCGTCGCCCGGCTGCCGCGCCGTCTGTTCCCCCGCTCCTGAGGCGTTCTGCGTCCTGCGTTCCGCGTTCTCCGTCCCACGTCCTGGGTCGGCGTTCCGCATGAGCCCACGCCACTGCGAGCGAGCCGGCGCCAGGACGCTGGGATGCGTCTCGACGCCGGCTCGCTCGCAACGGCGGGGAGGTGGTGGATCAGTCGGTCGTGACGACGCCCATGCCGGTGCGCAGCTTGGTGAGGATCCGGCGCAGGATGCGGGACACCTGCATCTGCGAGACGCCGAGCGTCTCACCGATCTCCGCCTGGGTGCGCTCCTCGACGAACCGCAGGTGCACGACGAAACGCTCGCGCTCGGTCAGGGTGTCCATCGCGGGGGCGAGGGCCTGGAAGTCCTCGACCAGTTCCATGGCCGGGTCCTCCCAGCCGATGATGTCGGCGAGGGCCGCCTCGCCCTCCTCCTCGTTGCCGGACAGGGCGGCGTCGAGGGACGAGGAGTGGTAGCCGTTGGCAGCCAGCTGGGCTTCCAGGACCTCCTCCTCCGTGATGTCCATCAGGGCGGCGAGCTCCTTGACGGTGGGGGAGCGGTCGAGGCGGCTCTCCAGCTCGGCCCGCGCCTTGCCCAGCTCCGTCCGGCGCTCCTGAAGGCGGCGCGGGACGTGCACGGCCCAGGTGGTGTCGCGGAAGAAGCGCTTCATCTCCCCGACGACATAGGGCACGGCGAACGTGGCGAACTGCGTCTCGCGCGACAGCTCGAACCGGTCGATGGCCTTGATCAGTCCGATCATGCCCACCTGGACGACGTCCTCGATCTCGTCCGCGTACTGACGAAAACGCCGCGCGGCGAAGCGCACGAGCGACATGTTCATCTCGATAAGCGTGTTGCGGGCGTACTGGTAGGCGGGCGTGCCCTCCTCCAGGACCGCGAGCTGCTCGAAGAAGAGGCGCGACAGTTCCCGCGCGTCCCGCGGCGCGAGCTTGTCGGGGCACTCCACCAGGGGCAGCTCGGGCGCCACCTGGCTCCGCGGACCCGCCATGGTGCTGACCTCGACCGTCGTCATGATCTCTCCCTCGATCGACCTGTACAAGCTTCCAACGCGTACCAACGCGAGGAGCGTGTACCCGCGATGTCACATCCCACACGGGTCTTTTTCGATCCGGTGGAAATGCCGTTGAGGACGGTGCCCCCCGCGTAGAGGATCTTGTCCATGTTCTCACGCAAGCACCGCCGTCCGAAGTCCGCCGAACTCCTCGCGGCCTGGGAGTGCCTCGACGCGGAGGACCTGCCCGGTGCCGTACGGCTGCTGCGGAGCGCCGGTGAGGACCTGCCCTCGGACGAGGTGGCGCTCGTGGTCCGGCGTGCCGCACGGGCGGCCGGCTTCGACGACCTCGACCGGGCCGCCGCTGCGGTGACGGCCCGCCCCGACGACGACCGCGCCCTGTACGACTTCGGCTACGCCTGCATCGAGCGCGGCCTGCCCTTCGTCGCCGTACCCGCCCTGCGCGCGGTGCTGGGCCGCCACCCCGGCGCGTCGCACGTGATGCGCGAGCTGGTGGCCGCGTACGAGCGCGAGAACCGGCACGCCGAGGCGGCCGAGCTGCTGGTGCGGCACGAAAGCGGCTTCGAGGAGTGGCCCGACCGCTATCTGCTGGTGTTCAACGCCCTGATGGCGGGCGACCTGGCCCTGGCAAACCGGCAGCACGCCCTGCTGCCCGACCCGCGGGACCCGGTCTGGCTGCCGGCGCGGGAGCGCCAGCGGCTCATGCTGGAGCGCGCCGCGAGCGCGGGAGCCGTCGGCACCCTGGACCGCGGTGACCTCCGGGGATGGCAGTTCGTCCTCGGCGGTACGGTGCTGGGCACGCTCTCCCCGTACGGCTTCGACGCCGGGATGAACGGCCGGTACGCCTGGCTGCAGGACTCCTACGGCCAGTGCCTGCGGGGACTGCTGCGGCTGAAGGTACTGCTCGACGCCGCCGGTCAGGGGCCGCGCTCGGTGTCGCTGCTGCCCGACCGGGGCAGCCGGGTCCTCGGCCTGGCCGCCGCCGATGTCCTCGGGCTGCCCGCCGAGCCGTTCGCGCCGGACCGCGAGGACACCGTGGTCGTCGCGTACGACCTGAACGAGCTGGCGGCCGTCGAGGACGGTCCCGAGATCCTCGGGCAGCTCCATGAGCGGGTGCCCGGGCAGGTGCTCCACGAGCATGCGAGCAACTGGACCGACGCGCCGGCCGTCACCGCCGACAGCGTCGCCCTGCTGCACCAGTCCGTGGTCGCGCCCTGGGACGGTCAGCTGAGCGCGAGGGAGGACGGCGAGCCCGAGCGGACCGAGCCCGACACCCGCCCGGACGCACTGCTCGCCGCCGAGATCGTGGGCGCCGACCCGGCCCCGGACGAGGGCGACGGACAGACGCCCGCGGACCCGGACGAGCGTTTCACCGAGTTCGCCACGGCCGTACGGGGTTCTGGCTCCGGGGCGAGCGCGCCCGGGTGCTGTCGACGGGGCCGGTGCCCAGCAACAAGTTCGCCTGATCCCGCCCCGGCCTCAGACCCGCGGCCTCAGAACTTGCGCCAGCGGGCCATCGCGAACGAGAACACACCGAAGAGCGCGAGGCCCGCGGCCACCACCATCAGGAGCCAGGGGCCGACCGGGGTGTGGGCGAAGGAGCGCAGGGTGTCGTCCATGCCCTTGGCCCGGCCGGGGTCGAAACCGACCGCGGCCCACAGGGCGAAGCCGCCCGCGGTGGTGAAGACGGCGCCCCGCGCGACCCCGCCGGCCACCCCCGTGCAGTCCACCATCCGACGGGTGCGCGCCGACATCTCGTCGAGCCGCATCCTGTCGTGGTACTTGCGCAGCGCCGCGCGGGCGGCGATCCACACCCCGACCACGATCGCGACGACCCCGGCCGCGCCCACCATCCACCGCCCGCCCGGCAGGTCGAGCAGCCGGGCCGTGACGTCCTGGGACGCGCGGTCGCTGGAGCCGCCCTCGCTCCGGCGGTCGCCGAGCGCGTACGTGGAGACGGTGTATGCGACGAAGCCGTAGAAGACGCAGCGCCCGGCGGAGAGCAGGCGCTTGCGCGCCTTGCGCCCGTCGGCACCGGCAGCGCCGAAGACCGCTTCGGACAGACGCCACAGCGCCATACCGGCGAGCGCCACCGCCAGCGCCCACAGGACGAACGTCCCCATCGGCCGGTGGCCTATCTCCGCGAGCGCTCCCTCGCGGTCGGCCTGCCGGCCGCGGTCACTGCCCGTGGCCACCCGGGCGGCCAGCAGCCCCACCAGCAGATAAATCGCCCCGCGCGCCACGAACCCGGCTCGTGCGGCCCCCTCGACCACCGGGCCCCGAGCCGCCTGTCGCGCCCGCATCCGTCCGGACACCGTCACCGTTCCCACCTCCACGGCGCACCTCCCGGTCTGCGGTTGCCCCGGGCCGCCCCGGGCAACCCCGCCGGGGACCGAGGTGGGTCAGGGGCAGACAGGGCGAGGAGACCCGAAGGGGCGGGCTCACCGGGCCGGACGGTCGGGAACGGTCATAAAATGCAGATACCGACCAGTCCGCTTCCGAGGGAGGCCTCGATGCGAGCGACCGAGGGTGACCAGCTGGTGCAGCACGGCAGGGTCGTGGGCCAGCACGACAGGACGGGTGAGATCGTCCAGGTCCTCGGTGAGGACGGCACGCCGCCCTACCGGGTCCGCTTCCCCGACGGCCATGAGTCGATCATGTCGCCGGGCCCCGACTGCGCGGTGCAGTCGGCGGACGAGTGGAGGGAGGGACACCGGTAGAAGGGGTTCCGGCAGCACGTCTTCTCGTAAGCCGGACTCCGCGCACCGGAACCTGACGTTGGCACGGCCTCATGAGCGGGTCGGCGGAGTCGGAGGGAGTCGGCCGGGGAAGAGTCCCGGGCGTGACTGACTCCACCCTCTGGATCTCGTCGTTGACCGCGGGCACAGCGGTGCTCGCCAGCTGGGTCACCAGCCGGGGCACGGCCCGCGCGGCCCAGATCCAGGCCGCCGCCGCCGAGCGGACCCAGCGCACCCTCCGCGTCAGCGAGGCACGGCGATCGGCGTATGTGAGCCTGATCGAGCAGGCGCACAAGATGGCCGAGCTGTACTGGACGGTGTCGGACGTCCACAAGTCGGGCGGCACCCACGCCGAACAGCTCCCCGCGCTGAGGGAGGTGCAGGCCAGTCTGAGGGTGGAGTACGGACGGCTCCGCCACTTCATATGGGTGATCAGCCTGGAGGGTCCGGACAACGTGGCCGTGGCCGCCGAGCGGCTCCGGCTCTCGACTCGCCCTCCGCACCGGGCACTTGGCGCGTCGATCGAGGGCGAGCCGGACGCCGCTGCGCTGTTCGACCAGTGCTACGACCCGTTCTGGGAATCGGTCCTGGCCTTCGTCTCCGCCGCCCGCACCGCGGTGCACGACCTGTGAGGTGGCGTAAGGGGCAGGGCATGGGCACCGGTGCGGGCCCGACGACGGGAGCCCGCGCGAGGCCGAAGTCCTGACGGGCCCACGGAAATTGAGGGGACTCGCTGCAGGCCCCCGTATTACCCTCCCCGGATGTCTGAACTCACCGGTGACGAGTCCGTGTCGGCCCGTTCGCGTTCGCTGTGGCGCGAGCGGGACTTCGGTGTCTTCTGGGCCGCGCAGACCCTCTCCGTCGTCGGTGACTCCTTCGCCCTGGTAGCGCTCCCGCTGCTGGTGCTGCACGCGACGGGCTCGGTCGCGCAGATGGGTCTGCTGACGGGTGCGGCGGGTGTGGCCGCGGTCGGCACCGGTGTGTTCGCCGGGATCGTGGTCGACCGGCTCGATCGCAGGAAACTGCTCATCGCGTGCGACCTGGTGCGGCTGGTGCTGTACGCGCTGATCCCGCTGGCGTGGGCCTTCGGCCCGCAGATCTGGCTGCTGTACGTCGTCCTGCCGCTGGCCGAGGCCGTCGGGATGTTCTTCTCCGTCACCTACGTCACCGTCGTCCGGGCCCTCGTGCCGGGCGACCGCATCACCGAGGCCAACGGGCGGCTGAACGCCACGGCCGCGGCGGCCGGGGTCGTCGGCCCGCTGCTCGCGGGGGTGGTGGCGGCCTGGCTGGGCCCGGCGGCGGCCGTCGCCGTGGACGCGGCGAGCTTCGGGGTGTCGGCCGCCTGCCTCGCCTTCGTACGGTTCACCGGGCGTACCGGGTCCGAGGACGCGCGATCACCGGCGCAGCCGCGCGAGCCGTTGCGCAAGGAGCTGGCCGCCGGGGTGTCGTTCCTGCGGAGCCATCCGGTGCTGCGCAGCCTGACGATTCTGCTGTCGGTGTTCAGCTTCCTGACGCTCGGCCTCAACGACCTGATCATCTACCACCTCAAGCACGACCTCGGGCAGGGCGACGGCGCCGTCGGCACCGTCTTCGCGGTCGGTGCGCTGGGTACGGTCCTGGGCGCGCTCTTCGTCGCCCCGATCCGCCACCGGCTGGGCTTCGGCGTGACCTGGACCGGCGGCGTCGCGGTCTGCGGACTCGCCCTGGCGGCGGTCGGCTCGGCGGGGAGCACGGCCGGGATCGCCGCCCTCACCGCCGTCTTCCTGGGCTGCGTGAGCGTGTCCGGGACCTGCTCGATGTCGCTGCGGCAGGAGGTGACCCCGGACCATCTGCTCGGCCGGGTCACCTCGGCCTTCTGGACCATCCACTATTCGGCGGCGCCCATCGGCGCGGCCGTCCTCACCTGGGCCGCGCAGCGGTACGGCACGGGGCCGGTGTGCTTCCTCGCCGGAGTGTGCTGTCTGCTGGTCGCGGTGCTGGCGCTGTTCACCCCGGTCCGCACGCGCCGTCCCGAACAGGCGCGGCCGGTCGCGGCCGGTCCCGTCCCGAGCGGCTCCGGCCAGGCCCCGACCCATAGTGGATCATGTCGGGATGACTGATGACGCACAGCTCTCGACGTCCGCCCCGCTCTTCTCGCCGTCCGCCGTGGAGCGGCTGACCGGATACACCCCGGCCGACCAGAGCGAGATCCTGGGCGGCGGCGCCGACCCGTTCGGGGTCGCGCACACCGGTCTGACCTGGCTGCCCAAGGAGGACCACTTCGGCGTACGCCACGGGGGCCGGCTGGTGGCGCACGCGGGGCTGCTGCCGCTGCGGATGTCGCTCGGCGGCGTCGGCACACCGGTGATGGGCCTCGGCGGGGTGGCGGTCGCCCCCGATCTGCGCGGACACGGCCTGGCGCGGCTGGTCGTCGGCGCGGCGCTCGACCACGCGCGCACCAGGGGACCGCGGCACGCGCTGCTGTTCTGCCGGCCGCCGCTCGTCGCCCTCTACCGCCGCCTGGGCTGGCGGACCCTCGACCGGGACGTCGAGGTGGAGCAGCCGGCGGGGCCCGTCGTCATGCCCTTGGTGACCATGTGGATACCGCTGCACGACGACGAGCCCTGGCCCGACGGCGCCGCGCGGCTGCTCTCGTACTCGATGTGAGGGCCGGGGGCGGCTCAGGCCATCTGGGGAGCGGGCTTGAGGACGGCGAAGGGGGCGCCGTGCGCGTCGGACAGCCAGGCGATGCGCCCGACGCCCGGCACGTCCGCCGGAGGCATGAGCACCGAGCCGCCCCGCTCCCGCGCCCGGCCGGTGGTGGCATCGGCGTCGGCCACCGCGAAGTACGGGATCCACCGCGGCTCCATGCCCTCCTGGGCCGTGGCGAGGCCGCCGAAGGTGGCTTCCTGCTGGTCGCCCTCGGCGGTGGAGAGCACGGTGTAGGTCATGCCCGGCGCCTCCATCTCCTGGGAGCGCCAGCCGAAGAGCGAGCGGTAGAAGGACAGCGCGGCCGGCACGTCCTTGGCGTGCAGCTCGGCCCAGCACAGCGAGTCCTCCTGGGACGTCTGCTCCAGGCCCTTGGTGGAGGCGGGCTGCCAGACGGAGAACTCGGCGCCGCCCGGGTCGGTGAGGCACGCCATCCGGCCCGCGTCCATGACGTCGAAGGCCGCCACCCGTACGGTTCCGCCGGCCTGCTCGACCGCCTTCGCGGTGGCGTCCGCGTCCGGGGTCTGGAAGTACACCGTCCAGGCCGGGTTCGCGCCCTCATCGGTCAGCGCGCCCAGGGCGGCGACCGTCCGGCCGCCCTTCTGGAAGAAGCCGTATCCGCCGGACTCGGGGCCCGCGGACTGGAAGTCCCAGCCGAAGACACCGCTGTAGAACTCCGCGGAGGCAGCCGTGTCGGGGCTTCCCAGATCGAGCCAGTTGGGTGCGCCGGTGACGAAGTCGGTGGTGAGCATGGGTGAGTGCCTGCCTCTCGCGGATCCGGCCGTACGGGCGGGAAGTCCGCGGCCGGGCCGGTGTGCTCCCGAGGGCGAACCAGCCCATACCGGATCGTAGTGACCGAGCCGCACGCGGGGAACGCGGAAGGGCGGAACGGGTGACGGCCAGGAGGGCCGCCCTCGTCCGAGCGCGCTCGGCGCAGGAGCCGCGCGCCACCGGTGCGGCGGGCTCTCAGCGGCGCGGTACCGCGGGCCGCCGCTCACCGAAGCGCCACGGACGGCGGATCCGGGCCGCCTTCCGCTCCTCGCGCCTCGGCTCCCCGAGGTGGTGGAAGCCGCGCCCCACCCGGCGGCCCAGCAGCAGATAGCCGAGCAGCGCCCCGGTGGTGTTGAGCAGCACGTCGTCCACGTCGAAGGCACGCCCCTCGACCAGCGCGCCCTGCACCAGCTCGACGAAGACCATCACGGCGACCGTGTACAGCAGTACGCGCACCGCCCGCAGCCGCCGCCGCACCAGCACCGGCAGGATCAGCCCGAAGGGCACGCCCAGCAGCAGGTTGCCGCCTATCTGCCGGCAGGCGGCGAGGAAGGTGTAGTCGTCGGCGTACTCGCGCAGCGAATGGCCGGGCCGCAGGTTCGACCCCGCGATGTTCCGTGAGGCGGGCGAGGGGGTGAGGGTCAGCTCGGCGAGCACGACGGAGAACGCCACCAGCGCCGCGACCGCCACCAGCATGATCAGAACGCGAACTGCCGTGACGCGCCGGTCCGTTCGCGCCTGCTCCCGCTCGGCTTGAGTGGTCATGCCGAGCGGATTCCCCGTAACGCGGACGGTACGCCCCGGCGGTACGTCCCGGCGTGCGGGCACGGCTCACGCGAGCAGGGTGAGGGCTCCCGGCAGGACGCGCGCGGTGACCGGCAGGACGGCCTCGACCTCGCCGTCCGCCCCGTACGGCAGCGGGCGGTCCGCCTCGATGCGCACCTCGCGCCCGCGCAGGACCTCCACCTGGGGGCGGCGGACATGGCTGCCGTCCTCCAGCTCCCGCATGACGGTGAAGAACAGTCTGCGGGGCGAGTCGTGGAGGATGACCACGTCCAGCAGTCCGTCGTCCACGGCCGCGCCGGGCGCGATGTGCCGGCCGAAGCCGTAGAAGCCGGAGTTGGCCGCGATGACGCTGTAGCCGCTGCGCTCGTGGACCGTGCCGTCGATCGTGACGCGGTAGTGGGCGGTGCGCCAGCCGACCACCGCGCGCAGTCCGCCCATGTAGTACGAGGCGGCGCCGCGCAGCAGCCGCGAGGCGTTGGCGTGCCGGTTGGCCACCGCGTCGACCCCGGCGTAGACGCTGCCGAGGACGGCGACCTTGTCGTGTACGGCCGACTCGACCTCGATGGCGTCGACCTTCCTCGGCTCGCCGCGCAGCAGGATGCCGGCCAGCGCGCCGGGCTCGGAGGGCAGTGCGAGGGCGCGGGCGAAGTCGTTGCCGCGCCCGGCCGGCACGATGCCCACCAGGGCGTCCGTTCCGGCCAGGG
>NZ_JBJHPC010000162.1:0-12829 GCF_045257485.1 Streptomyces sp. YS-3
AGGCCGGCAGCGGCGATGACGCCCCCGGCCCCCGGGCCCCCGGCCCCCCGGCCGCCCCGGCATCGCGCTGCCGGAGCGTCCATGGGAACTCCGCCTCGTCAAGCAATAGGGGGCACTTGGGTCACTTCTTGCCCTTCAGGGCAGCCACATCCTTGGCCAGCCCCGTCACCTGGGTGGTGAGTACTCCGATCTGCTTGCTCAAGGCTGCCAGGCCGTCCGCGCTGCCGGTGCTGCCGTTCCGGTGAGCCGCGCGGCTGCGCACTCGGGCGATGCCGGTGGGTACGCCACTGATCTGGATCCCCACCTCGTGCCACGCCGCCAGTACGGCCGCCTTTTCGGTGCTGTCGGCGCCGTACAGGTCTTCGGCCTTGTGGTAGGTGGTGTTGGCGAAATCCTGGAACTGGGTCTCGGCGCTGGAGGCCTTGAGTGCTTCGTACCAGATGGCTCCGGCCGCCTCCCACGCGAATCCACCGATGCCCGCGGCGGTCAGGTAGAACGCCTTGTTGGGAATGCCGGAGTTGATGTGTACCCCGCCGTTGTCGCCTCTTTCGGAGTTCGGCAGGTGGACGAACCTGCTCATGTGGTCGGGCTGCGGGTCCTTGCCGAACAGGGCGTTGTCGTACGCCTGGCCCGGGGCCTTCATCGACCGCAGGGCGTCGGCCTCGATCCCGGGGGTGAACACATCGGGACCGATCAGCCAGTCCGCCTCCTCGGCCGACTGCTTGAGCGACCACTGTTTGACCAGCGAGCCGAAGACGTCCGAGGCGGATTCGTTCAGGGCACCCGGCTGGTCGTGGTAGGCGAGGCCCGCGGTGTTCTCGGTGACTCCGTGGGTCAGCTCGTGGGCGATGACATCGAGGGATCCGGTGAAATCGGTGAAGACCTTTCCGTCTCCGTCGCCGAAGACCATCTGTTGCCCGTCCCAGAAGGCGTTGTTGTACTGCACGCTGAAGTGGACGTATCCGTCCAGGCGCATCCCGCGGTCGTCGATCGAATCGCGGTTGAACACCTCGTGGTAGAAGTCGTGCGTCGTGCCGAGGCCGTTGAACGCTCGGTTGACCGCGTCGTCCGTCGATGCCGGTCCGTCTTCCGACCGGGCCACGACCGCCGAGGGAAGCAGTCTGCCGTTCTGGCAGTCGAAGACGGTCCGCCGTCCGTTGCCCGGGGTGGCGGCGCCCGCGAATCCCGCCCGAATCGTTCGCTCACCGCGCAGTCCGGCGGTGGTCAGCAAGGTGTCCAGTGCCGATTGGTGGACTTCGCTGTTGTCGCTGCGCAAGAGCTTTTCCAGAAGGTGCGGGGGAATGATGCAACTGATGCGGCAGGTCCTGGTCATGGGGTGCCTCTGCAAAGAGGAGCGACCGCGAGGGCTCGCTCATCCGGTGTTTTCGTGTGGTTGTTCCGCGGGTTCCGGAGCAACCCTGCCTGTCCCGACTCGGGGTGGCGGTGGTGGACGGTGACCCTGCTTGGAGGGCGAAGTGCCTTACGGCCGCGGGTTGTGCGGTACGCGCGCGGTCCTCGTTTCCGCTGTGTGCATGACTGCCAGCGGTGAAGGCGTATCTACTTCGAGTATCCCTTCGCGGAATGCGACTTGCACCCCGAGCGGGGTGTACTCCCGTGCCACGTGCACCGACGCGGAGAGGTGGTGCCAGACGTGCCGGTACGTCCCCGCCTCGTGCCGCCGGAAACGCGGTGGAAGTACGGGCGGCGGGTGCTTAGTGTCGCGGGATGAGTACTCGTACCTTCCGTATCACCGTCCGGGGCGTCTTCAGCGAGCTCAGCGCCGATCAACGGGCCGAGCTGCTGGCCCGTGCCGCGGATCATGATGTCCTTCAGGCGGCCTTCACTTCCGAAGGGCACCTCAGCTACGACCTGGCCGCGCGATCCGCCTTCACCTTCCGTTTCCTCGACTCGGGGGAGGAAGAAGAAGACATCCTGGCGGCGACCGAACGAGCCGAACGAGCCGCGAAGGCGTGGCTGTCCGAGCGCGGCTACGGCTATGCCAAGCTCAGGAGCAGTGCCGAGGACCTTTCCCAGGCCCCGCTGGGCAAGCGGCAGCGCCGCGCGGCGGCCCAGCAGAGCGTCTGAGAGCGCTTCGGCACGGGCGCGCCGGCGCCTTCCCATTACCCCCAGGCCGTGAAGGCCTCATCGGCGAGACCGGTGCTCGCCGATGAGGCAGGCCGATAGGCGATAGGCCGATGAGGTCGACGATCGCTGCCGGGGGTCCGGTAGGGACCCGGTGTGGCTGATGGTCCCTGGCCGCGTCGAACAGCTCGCCGTCGGGTCGCTTCCCGGTGCGGCCGTCGCCGCCCGGCCTGATACGGCCCGCTCTCCTGCTCCCCGCGCCCGGGTGGACCGGACGCAGACGCCGCCCGCGATGTCCGGGCATTCCTGCCTACTGCTGCCTCGCCCCGTCCGCTCCGTACCGGAGGCCGTCGAGGAGCAGGTCGAGGAGACGGTCGGCCCGTTCGCGCTGGTCCGGAGCGCTGGTGATCAGCGCGACGCCGGCCAGGCTGAAGCCGACATCCAAGGGGCCGATGTCGGAGCGCACCAGACCGGCGTCGGCACCGGCGTGCAGCAGTGTGGTGAGCGCGGTACCGAGCTTGTCGAGGGTCTCGGCGAAGGGGTCCGCGCCGGATGCGACCGCGGCCCGCAGGGCGTCCGCCATGCCCTGCTTGGCCGCCACATAGTCGATGAAGTGATCCATCCACAGCCGCAGTGCCCGGTCCGGGGCATGATCGGCGAGCAGTGTCGTGGCGCTGTCGCAGACGCGCGCCAGTTCGTTGCGGTAGGCCGCCTCGACCAGTGCCTCGCGGGTCGGGAAGTGGCGGTAGAGGGTGGCCGAGCCGACGCCTGCGGCCTTGGCGATCGTGTCGATCGCCACATCGGGCCCCTTTTCGGAGAAGGCGCGCACGGCTGCTTCGAGGATCCGCTCGCGGTTGCGGCGGGCATCGGCGCGCAACACGCTCGGCTTGGTGGTCAAGGCTGTTCCCTTCGTCAGGGACCAGTCTAGCTGGACAACCGGGGAGGTCCCCGTTTACCGTGGTGGATAACCGGGGAACTCCCCGGTTGCGGGTGTCGGCCCGTCGTGCTCCCATGCAAGGAAGACCCTCATGACCTCCCCCAAGACGGTTCTGATCACCGGTACGTCCTCCGGTATCGGCCTGGCCGCCGCCATCGGCGCCGCCCAGGCGGGCTGGACGACCATTGCCACCATGCGCGAGACGGGCAAGGCCGAAACCCTGCTCAGGACCGCCGCCGAAGCGGGTGTCGCGGACCGGATCCAGGTGAAGCGCCTGGATGTGACCGACTCCGCCGGCATCGCCCTCTGCCTGGACGAGGTCATCGCCGAGCACGGCCGCCTCGACGCCCTGGTCAACAACGCCGGCGCCGCCCACGTCGGCACCATCGAACAGAGCAGCCTCGACGACGTCCGCGCGGCCATGGAGGTCAATTTCTTCAGCGTGGTGGCGGTGACCAGGGCAGCACTGCCGCACCTACGTGCCTCCAAGGGCCGGGTGATCACCGTCACCAGCGTCGGCGGCGTCGTCGGCCAACCCTTCAACGAGGCGTACTGCGCGGCCAAGTTCGCGGTGGAGGGTTTCATGCAGTCCCTCGCGCCGGTCGCCGCCACCGTGGGCGTCGATGTCACCGTGGTCGAGCCCGGCGCGGTAGCCAGCGAGTTCGTCGCCAATCTGGGCCTGGACATCGCGGCGCAGCTGGCCGCAGCCGGGCCCTACGGCCCGGCGCTCAAGGCCTACATCAACCGCACCCGCCAGTCGTTCTCCACCGCCCAGACCTCGGCCGAGGCAGCCGCCCCGATCGTCGAGGCCCTGACCGCTGCCCGCCCGCCCTACCGCGTCCAGACCTCGCAGTGGGCCCGCGACTTCGTCGCCACCACCCTCGCCGACCTCGACGGCTCCGCCGTCCAGAACCTCACCGGTACCTGGGTGCGCTGAGCGCCCCACGGGCTCGGTGGGTGCACCGGCAACGCCGTACGCGGCAGCCCGTACAACGCCCCCGCACATGGGCGCCACAACGCCACCCGCACCCCGCCCCACCGCGACCAGCGACCAACGCCTCCGCCGAGGTGGGGCCCGCAGCGCACCGTACGCATAACCCACCAGTCACACACCGCGGGAACGACCCGCACCAGCAAGGAAGATCACCATGGAACTCCGCACGCTTGGCAGCCAGGGCCTGACCGTCTCCGTCGAAGGACTCGGCTGCATGGGCATGAGCGCCTTCTACGGCCACACCGACGAGGCCGAGTCCCTCGCCACCATCGACCGCGCCCTGGAATTGGGCGTGACTCTGCTGGACACCGCCGAGAGCTACGGCCCGTTCCGCAATGAGCAGCTCCTCGGGAAGGCCCTCGCGGGCCGCCGTGACCAGGCCGTTCTCGCAACCAAGACGGGGATCGAGTTCACGGACGACGGGACGCCCCGCGGCCACAACGCAAGCCCCGCCTACATCCGCCATTCCCTCGACCGCTCCCTGCGTCACCTGGGCACCGATCACGTCGACCTGTACTACCTGCACCGGGTCGACCCGCAGGTGCCGATCGAGGAGACGGTCGGCGCCATGGGCGAGCTGGTGGACGCCGGCAAGGTCCGTTACATCGGCCTGTGCGAGGTCGCCCCGCAGACCATTCGCCGTGCCCACGCCGTACACCCGATCACGGCGGTTCAGACCGAGTACTCGCTCTTCGAGCGCGGCATCGAGGATGACGGGGTCATGGCCACCCTGAACGAGCTCGGGATCGGCCTGGTCGCCTACTCGCCGCTCGGACGCGGCTTCCTTTCCGGTGCGATCACCAGCCCCGACGACTTCGCGGCGGACGACTTCCGCCGCACCGACCCGCGCTTCCAGGGCGAGAACTTCGGCCGCAACCTGGCCGTCGTCGACCAGGTCCGCCGCATCGCCGCCGCCAAGCAGGTCTCGCCGTCCCAGCTGGCCCTTGCCTGGGCGCTGCACCAGGGAGCGGTCGCCATCCCCGGCACCAAGCGCCGCCGCTACCTGGAGGAGAACGTCGCCGCCACCACCGTGACGATCACCGACGAGGAACTGGCCGCCATCGACGCGGTCGCCCCGCGCGGCATCGTCTCCGGCGACCGCTACGCCCCCGAACTGATGCAGACCCTCAACGGCTGAGGCCGGGGGCATGCCCGAAGGGCGGACCGGACACCGCCCAACCGGGCCGCGCCGCGTCGTCCCGGCGGCTGGGCGCGCACTGGTGACTGCGTCGTCCGGGTGGGATCGGGACGTTGGACGCGGGAGAATCAGGAGGCCGGTACGTCCGGGGTCCTCGCGACGTCCGGGGCGTTCGGCCGCCGGGCGAGCAGCACACTGGCGATGATGATCCACAATCCCGATACGAGGAAGGCGAAGAAGCCGACCCAGGGGATGAACATCAGCACACCGAGCACGATGCCGGCCCAGCCCAGCCAGCGCGGCAAGGGCGTCCCTCTGCGCGCTGTGTCCAGGCCGGCGGCGAGCAGCATGGTGCCGATTCCGCCGACAAAGGGAATGAAGAGGTCATTGCTGATGACATTCATGGCCTGAAGGGCAGGCCCGCCGACTTTCTGCTTGTCGCTCGCGTCGATCAGCGCGAGTGTCACCGCCGATCCCAGCCAGAAACCCGCGGCCGACAATATCCCTCCGGCGAAGGCGACTTGGGGCAGCCAACCGTGCCGGTCGGACTCGGCGAGGTGGTGCCGAAGACTACCGGCGAAGAAAACCAGCAGGACGCCCGCCAGGATCAACAGGTACAGGGAAACTGCCTGCCGCGTGTCGTGCTCCTGGTAGAACAGCCTGATCTGCGGCCCGGAATCCCCTATACCCGGCGTATCGCCACCCACACCGAAAGCGACGGCGATCAGAACAACGGCCACGAGGCCGGTCAATGGTCCGAGACGCATCGGAAGCCTCCGATCCGGGCATTCGGATACTGTTCTCAGCGTTCCACGCAACCTGTGAGCAGGCAACTCGCCGCTGCCGCGGTGTGCTCCCGCGGTCCGGGGCCTGGCTGGGGGAGGTCGGCGCGCTACTGAGGGCGCAGGTCACGCGGGCCCATCAGCAGACCGACCCTGCGCCCCGGCCTGCTGGTAGAGCGTCACCAGGAGGCCGTGCACCGGCTCACCCTCCGCATCCTCTTCCGTCTCGTCGACCAGTGCGGCCAGCGCTTCGGCGAGCCGCGCTGCCTTGGCCGGGCTGAGGCGGATGTGGCGCAGTGTCAGGAGGTGGTCGGCGGGGGAGCGGTCCAACTCCTGAGCGACGGCGCCGAACAGCGCGGCCGTGCCCTCGGCCTGCGGTTCGGCGACGAGCAGTCGCTCGGCGGTCCGCCGGTAGTACTTCTCGGTGCCACCACGCACCCGTCGCGTTCCCGCGTCCTGGACCAGCCCCGCCTCGCACAACACCCTGAGGTGGTGGGAGACGCTGCCCTTGTTCGCTCCCAACTGCGCGGCGAGACGGCTGATCGTCGACGGCCGGCTGCTCAGGGCGAAGAGCAGTCGCTGGCGCAGGGGGTGGGCGAGTGCGGTGTGCTGCAGAGGCGTGCTGATCCGCTGGACGCCGTCGTCTGGTTGGTGGCTCACCAGATCAAGCGTTAAGTACGGTTGACGCTTTGGCAAGGCGCTGGTCTACTCCCTTCCATGATTTCCACCACATCGCCACGTGCGTTGGACGCCGTCGCCATCGTCGAGTCGATCGCCGACCTGGTCTGCGAGAACTACGTCTTCCCCGATGCCGCCCGGCAACTGGCGGACCTGCTGCGCCGCCGGAGCGCCGAAGGCTCCTACCGGGCCGTATCCGCCGAAGAGTTGGCCGAAGCCGTCACTGCGGACCTGCGGTCCGTCAACGGCGACCTGCACCTGGCCCTCAAGTACCACGCCGTGCCGGTGCCGGCTGAGCAGGGCGCGGCGGCACTCGACGCGATGCGGAGAGAATTCGACGCCTCTCTGTGTGGTGTGCCGCGCGTTGAGCTCCTCGACGGCGGCGTCGCGGTCCTGGAGATCGCACCCAAGGTGTTCCCGCTGGACTGGGCGGCGCAGCCGCTGACCGCGGCGCTCTCCCTGGTGGCCCCCGCCCGCGCCCTCATCCTGGACCTGCGCCGCAACACCGGTGGCGATCCGGACACGGTCGCCTTCATCTGCGGTTATCTGCTCGACGGCCGGACACACCTCAACACCATGGTCTCGCGGCAGGGGAAGGTGGCTGAGCAGTCCTGGACGCCCCCGTTCGTACCGGGTGCCCGTTTCGGTGGCAGCAAGCCGCTCTCCGTGCTGACGAGCGGAAACACCTTCTCGGCGGCCGAGGAGCTCGCCTACGACCTGCAACAGCTCGGGCGCGCCGAGATCGTCGGGGAGGCCACCCGGGGCGGTGCGCATCCGCGCGAGGGCTGGACGGTGCACCCGCACCTGGAACTCAGCGTGCCTGTCGCCCGCGCGGTCAACCCGGTCTCGGGCACCAACTGGGAGGGCACGGGAGTCCAGCCCGATGTGCTGTGCGACGCCGAGGCGGCGCTCGACCGGGCGCTGCGTCTGACCGTGGCGCGCTTGACCTGACGGGCGCTGCGTCTGACGGTGGCGCGCTTGACCTGAGTTCATTCGCTTGGATCAGCGGGCGGACCGGATGAAGACGCCCGCGGTGTGGAGTCCGGTCGGGGAGACGGTGACGGTCTTCTCCGTGCGGGTGGCCGGCCTGACCAGTCCCCAGTCCAGGACCCCGTCGGCCCTCTGCGTTGGTTCAGGTTGCAGTTGGTTTAACCCGTTCGGCCTGCCTCTCGACGCACGTTCACAGCAACCCTCCTAGGGTCGAATCGACCTCTCGGGGATCGTGATCGTGAGGAGACTCCTGTGGATCGTCGTGCCGGCGCGGCCTGCATAATGCTGGCTTTCGCTTCCTGTGCTCTGTCTTCCGGCACTGCCCATGCGCAGACGGATCTGGACTGTAGTGACTTCCGCTCCCAGGAGGAAGCGCAAGCCGTCTTCGACAGGGACCGCAGTGATCCCTTCCGGTTGGATGAGGATCACGACGGAATCGCCTGCGAGACATTGCCCAGGAGGGGCACTGTCCTGCCCACGCCGGCACCGTTCGGCCCCACGGCGATACCTACTCGTGGTGCTCAGGGTGGGTTGGGGGGCACCTCAGAGGCCGGCCCCGGCAGGCTTGAGATCGGGGCGGGTGTGGTCCTGGTGACTGGCGCCGCGGGTATCGGTTACATCGTCCTGAGGCGACGGCGCCAGGTGTGAGTGTGGTGTGTTTCGTCAGCGCAGGGCGGCGGTCGGGCGCCGTTGGTGCGGGGGAGTGGGTGACACAAACGTAACAAAGACGACGCCCTGTGTGGGGAGGCGACATCCGGCCAGGGAGCCTCTCGCGAAAACGCCTCGGAGGACCCCGGCGGGCGTCGTCAACCCCGATGTCGGGTAGGCCGCGCCTCCCACCGATGCCGTTCCCGTGGACGGAGCGCTGAGAACGCTGTGTCATGCTGACCGGCCACGGCGACCGTGCTCGCCATCGCTGCAATCAAAGGGAATTTCGATGCGCTTCCCATGGCGCCGACGGCCGGTCGGGCACTCGCGGCGGCTCCTCGACATCGCGGGTCTCAAGCCTGGATCGGTGGACAGCACCGACGATCCCGAGGTCTGCCGACAGGTCGCCTTCCGGGCGGCCGAGCGGGACGACGGCGTGACCGTCGAAATCCTGGCGTTCGTAGAAGAACTGCTGGAGGACGGGGCTGAGTACGAGTTCGTTGTCGCGTTCCTCGAAAACCTCCAGAACCTCGTCTCCCACGGCCTCGACACGTTTCGGTCGTCCGACGAGATACGCGGGCTGCTCGGACCCCGAGGCGTCATCTGCTGGGACACCGTGGCAGATTTCTGGGCGGGGGTGGCCGACTGGCGAGTACGCAACGGCGAGCCACTGGAGTCTTCGGCCCAGATCCTCGGAGTCCAGAACGAACAGTTGTGGATGCTCCTGTGGACGGCGAACAGAACCCTGGCCACGGGCGAGAAACTCGGGATCGCTGATGCTGTGCGCTACGAGAAGGCCGTCGGGTCGACCATCCCCGGGTACAGCCATATCTCGGTCGCGCTGCGCATGGCGGGGCAGGGCTGACGCTGACGCCTGACCCGGCAATGGGGGAGCGGGTGTGTCCGGCGACCGCCCGCCATGAGACGGACCCCGCTCCGTGCAGGAGCTAGGTGGGCGCGGTCGCCGACCCATGGCCCCGAACTTGCCAACGCCCGGGACCTGTCGACCCTATCCCGCCGTTCTCCGGTCCCGGAAGCGGGTTTTCTGGTGGCTGGACCCATGCAGCTGGTCTTCCTGGCGTATACGGCCCCGCCCATCACCCCGACCGACCCGGCGGCGCTGTCCGGCACAAGTATTTGACCTTCAGGTCAAGAACCCTGCTACGGTAGTGCCATGGGCAGGCCTAAGCAGTTCGATCCGGACGTGGCGGTGGAGCGCGCGATGGACGTGTTCTGGCGCAAAGGGTATGCGGCGACGACGCCGCAGGACCTCGTGGACGAGATCGGCATCGGCAAGGGCAGCCTGTACAACACCTTCGGCAGCAAGCACGCGCTGTTCGAGCGGGCGTTGGCGCGCTACCGCGACTCGCAGGTCGCGTGGCTGACCGCACTCCTCGACCATCCCGGTTCGGCGAAGGACCGGCTGCGGGGCGCACTGGAGGCGCTGGTCGAGCTCGACCTGGGCGACCCGGATCGGCGCGGCTGCATGGCGGTCAACACCGCTGCGGAGTCCGCCCTTTCCGACGCCGAGACGGCCGACACCGTACGCAAGATGTTCGCGCGGACGGAGGGCGCGTTCCGGGCGACCGTTGAGGAAGGTCAGCGAGCCGGCGAGATCGACGGCGCTCGCGACGCGGCAGCGGTGGCCGCCTGGCTGCTCGCGACGGTGATCGGTATGCGGGTGCTGGCGAAGACTGCCCGGGATGCCACGCAGTTGAGGCGAGTCGTGGACGCGGCGATGGAGTCCTTGTAGTCAGCACAGTTCAGCACTGCCGGTTGGCGGGGCGTGTCGGCCGGGGCTCCTTTTTTGTGGACTTGTTTTGTACCTGTAGTTCAAAAATCTGCAAGGAGATCTGACATGGAACTCAATCTCGTAGGGAAGACGGCGGTCGTCACCGGGGCCAGCCGAGGGGTCGGCCTCGCGATCACGCGGCAGCTCGTCGCCGAGGGGGTCCAAGTCGTCGGCGCGGCCCGCACGATCACCTCCGAACTGAAGGAGACCGGGGCCCACCCGGTCGCAGTCGACCTGAGTACGCCGGAAGGTGCCGAGGAGCTGGGGGCGCAGGCGCTCGCGGAACTCGGCGGCGTGGACATCCTCGTCAACAACCTGGGCGGCGGGGACGCGTTCAACTTGGACGGGTTCCTCGCGACCGACGACGCCCTGTGGGCGCAGAGCTTCGAAGTCAACCTGTTCGGCACGGTCAGGGTCACTCGCCGACTGCTGCCGAGCATCCTGGAACGCCGCGGCTCGATCGTGAACATCTCATCGATGAGCGCGCGTCTGCCGGGCACGGGCCCGATCGAGTACGGCGTCGCGAAGGCGGGTCTCAACGCGTTCGGCAAGGCGCTGTCCGAGGAGTTCGGACCCCAGGGCGTACGCGTGAACACCGTCTCGCCCGGCCCGACGCGTACGGGCATGTGGGAGGACGACGACAGCTTCGGCGCCCGCCTTGCCGAGGCCCATGGCGTCGGGCACCAGGACTTCGTGTCCGGGGTGCCTGCGGGGATGGGTATGACCACCGGCCGCATGGTCGAACCCGACGAGGTCGCGGCCGTCGTCGCGTTCCTCGCCTCGGACCGCGCGGCGAGCATGACCGGCGCCGACTATGTCGTCGATGGCGGTGGCATCAAGACGGTGTGAGGCTCACGGCGGGACGAACCCATGGGCTCGGGACCCGGACTGACGGCAGGTCTTGGGGCATCCGGTGAACCGGGAGGCGTTCTACCGCCGGACCGCCGAGATCAGCCCGCCGGGCCCTTCCTCGGACTGCGGCGGGGAGCTCATCGGGCGCCCGTAGGCGGCAGCGCGCTCGCGCAGGGTGTGACTGTCGGCCTCCCAGCCGTGCCCGGCCAGCCAGCCCACCGGGTCCTCGAGCATCTCCGAGATCCACATGGACGCCGCAGACCCCGGCGCCGCGTCCGCGCCGAAGCGCTCGATCACACCGCGCGAGCCCAGCGTGAGCCCCATCCAACTGCCTGCCGTGGACTGCGTGCTGATCCGGGACAGCAGGAGCTCCACCGCGTCATCGGGGAGATAGATCAGTAGTCCTTCGGCGATCCATGCGGTCGGCAGGGCCGGGTCGTGTCCTGCGGCGGTCAGCGCGCCGGGCCAGTCCTCACGCAGATCCACCGGGACGGCGATCCGCTCGCAGCGCGCGACGGCCCGCTCCTGGCGCAGCACCGATGCCTTGAAGTCCAAGGGGGCGGCGGTATCGACCTCGAACAGCCGGGTGCCCTCGGGGCAGTCCATCCGGAAGGCCCGGCTGTCCATGCCGGCGCCGAGCAGCACGACCTGCCGGACCCCGGACGCGCAGGCCTGCTCCAACAGATCGTCGAGAAACTTCGTCCTGATGATGATGGAGAACGACACGGCCAGCCGGCGGCGACGCGCGGCCTCGTCGTCGGGCAGTGGCGGCGAGGACGGCCACAGACCCCCGGCGGCGGCGAAGGCCTGGGCCAGTGGGTCGCGGAACAGCGCGTTCTCCCGCTCGGTCTCCAGCGCCCGCACTCGGGCCACCCCGACCGCCGTGGCCCACACTCCCGACGGCTGCACCCGCTGCTCATCAGTCACCGCGCCAGCCTAGATGACCGATTTCAGGGGCTCTGATGGGGGAGCCGGTTTCGGACGCCGTCAGTGACGCGGCACGGATACGCCGTCAGTGACGCGACACGGACACGTCGTCAGTGCCCTGGCACGGACACGTCGTCAATGCCCTGGCACGGACACACAGCCAGCGCCCTAGCACGGACGACGTCGCCGCAAGAACGCGCCCCATCAAGGCCTTTCGGGCTTACGGGCCAGCAGGCAGGCGTGCGGCCTGTTCACCCGACCCCCGGGCTCCTGCTCCAGCCGTGCGGTGACGACGAGTCCGGCCTCGCCCAGCAGGCCGACCAGGTGGCCCAGGGGCAGAAGGTGCGACTCGTAGGACACGGGACGGCCATAGCCATGAGTCGGCCGCAGCCGTTCATCGCCCACATAGTCTCCCCAGAGCAGGAAGCCGCCGGGCGCGAGCGTGCGGTGGAATTCAGCGAACACCGCCGGCAGCCACTGCGGGGGCGTGTGGTGGGTGGAATACCAGGCCAGGATGCCGCCGAGTTCGTCGTCCCCCGTCTCCAGGGCCGTCATCGAGCCCTCGGTGAACCGCAGGTCCGGATAGGCCTGACGGGCCAGCCCGATCATTTTCGGTGACAGATCGACGCCGAACGCGGACACCCCCAGCCCGGCCAGGTGCGCCGTCACCCGGCCGGGGCCGCACCCCAAGTCTGCGACCGGCCCCAGACCGGCCGTCCGTACGAGTTCGGCAAACCCCGCCAGCATCGCGCGGGACAACGGGTCCATCTCCGCTGGAGACGGGACGCGTTGGACGTACTCGTCGGCGACCGTGTCGTATGACTCCCGGACAGCGGTCAGAAAGGAGGGCTCGGCCATGCGGGCGACCCTAAACCATAGAACTGACAGGCGGTGGCGCGAGCTTGTTGACCTGCCTGGTATCCACCGACGCAGCCCGCCCGACCGTCACCCCGCCGAACCTTTTCACCACCCGCTGGTGATCGGCCGTTTGGGGCGGGCGCCGGGTGGG
>NZ_JBJHPC010000163.1:0-12770 GCF_045257485.1 Streptomyces sp. YS-3
CCCCCGTAGACCGCCTCGATCCCCGCGATCACCATCCGCAGCCCCGCCTCGAACCGCTCCTCGTACCCCTCGAAGAGATCCGCTCCCACGGCCGCCGCCAGCGGGTAGTCCGCCAGCCGTGCCGCCCGCGCCCCGACGTCGAACGGCTCGGCGCCCATCCCCTGCTCCATCCCCTGCTCCTCCGCCACGAAGCCCATCGTGTACGCGTACGCCGTCGTCCCGGCCAGCGTCGCCTCGCTCGGCCCGATGCCCGCCGCGCCCATCGCGGACAGCAGCCCCTCCAGCGCCGCGGCGTGGTCGGTGCCGGTGAAGCGGGCGCCGCCGTACACCTTGGCGCCGTCGCGGTAGCTGAGCAGCATGGCGCGCAACGCCCGGTTGAACGCGGCGAGTTGCTCCTGCCAGGGCGCGTCGGGGGAGACGCCGGGGACGCCGTGCGCGTCCCGCGTCATCCGCCGGTACATCACCGTCGCCATCTCGTCGAGCAGCGCCTGCTTGTTCTTGAAGTGCCAGTAGAGCGCGGGCGCCTGGACCTTCAGCTCCTTGGCGATGGCGCGCAGGCTGAGCCCGTCCAGGCCGACTTCGTTCAGGAGCCGCAGCGCGGTGTCGGCGACCAGCGCCCGGTCGATTCTCGTAGTGACCACCTTGACAATTTAACACTGTTAAGCACATCCTCGCCGCATGGAACTTAACAACGTTAAGGAAGTCGCGGCCATGGATGCGGATGCGGACGTGGACGTACTCATCTGCGGTGCGGGCCCCACCGGTCTCGTCCTGGCGATCGACCTCGCCCGCCGGGGCGTCCCGGCCATGCTCGTCGAGAAGTCCGGCCGGCTCTTCCCCGGCTCGCGCGGCAAGGGCCTCCAGCCGCGCACCCAGGAGGTGCTGCACGACCTCGGCATCCTGGAGACGGTCCGCGCGGCCGGGCGCGAGTACCCCAGGATGCTCGGCTGGGAAGGCCCGGAGGGGACCACCCGGGGGCGCGAGTGGGACATGATGGAGCGCTCGGAGCCCACCGAGCAGACCCCGTACGCGAACGGCCTGCTCATCGGGCAGGCGCACCTTCAGGCGCTGCTCCACGACCATCTGCGCTCCCTCGGCGGCGAGGTCGTCTTCGGCGCCGAGCTGACCGGGCTCGACCAGGACGGGCGGACGGTCACGGCCCGGTTCGCCGACGGCCGGCAGGTCCGCGCCCGCCATCTGGTGGCCACCGACGGCGGCCGGTCCACCGTGCGCCGGCTGCTCGGCGTCGCCATGAAGGGCGAGTCGGTCGACCCCAAGCCGATGCTGGTGGCCGATGTGGTCGTCGCGCCGGACGCGTTCGTCGACGGTGACCACTGGCACGCGTGGGCGGGCGCGAGCGGCGGCGCCGTGGTGCTCTGCCCGCTGCCGGGCGCCGCCCGGCTCTTCCAGATGGTCGCGCAGTACGAGGACGTCGAAGCGGTGCCGGACGCCACCCCCGAGGGCGTACGGAACCTGATCGCCACCCGGACGCCGGTCGCCGCCGACGAGATCACCGAGGTCGTCTGGGCCTCGGAGTTCCGGCCGCGGGCCGCGCTGGCCGAGCGGTACCGGGTGGGCCGGGTCTTCCTGGCCGGGGACGCGGCCCATGTGCACTCACCGGCCGGCGCCCAGGGTCTCAACACCAGCGTCCAGGACGCCTACAACCTCGGCTGGAAGCTCGGCCAGGTGCTGCGGCACGGCGCTCCGGCCGAGCTGCTCGACACCTACGAGCGGGAGCGGCAGCCGGTCGCCGCCGACGTCCTCGGCATCAGCACCCGGCTGCACCGCCAGGCCCTGCTGGGCGGGGACAGCCAGCGCGGCAACGTGGTCAAGCAGCTCGGCATCGGCTACCGGGGCGGCCCGCTCTCCGAGGGCGGGGCCGGAGCCCTGGAGGCCGGCGACCGCGCCCCCGACGGCGTCCTGCCCGAGGGCCGCCTCTTCGACCTGTACAGCGGCCCGCATTTCACCCTGCTCGCCATCGGGACCGAAGCCCCGGCGGTGGAAAGCGACTTGGTCCACGTCCACACCCTGAGCGCGTACGAGACGTACGGACGCGGCCTCTTCCTCATCCGCCCGGACGGCTACGTGGGATGGGCGGGCCGAACGGAGGAGGGTCTGGCCGGGTACCTGGCGCGGTGTGGTGTCGCGCTCAGCTCACCCGCCCGACCTTGACGACGTGAACGGACAGGGTCGCCTCCTCCAGCCGGTAGAGCACCCGCCAGGCGCCCACCGGCAGCCGGTGGTAGCCCGAGCCGCCGAGGGCTCGGGCGGCGGCCGGCCTGGGTGCGGACCCTAACTCCCGTACCGCCGCCGCACAGGCTTTGGCGCCCACCGGGTCGGCCCGGCGCAGACGCCGGAACTCGTCCATCGCCCGGGCCTCCCACACCACGGTGCACGTCACAGTCCGGCCTGCCGGTCCTCGGCCTCCAGTTGGGCCATGAACTCGTCGTGGCTCAGGGCAGGCCCGGCCGGGGCCGCGTCGCGGGCTCGCGCCTCGGCCAGGTCGGCCTGGTCCCGGAGGCGTTCGAGCTCCTCCAGTTCCTCTATGGGGACCAGGGCCGCCGCAGGCTTGCCGTACTCGCTGATCAGGATGTGTTCGCCGCCGTGCCGGACGCGGCCCACGAGCTGTCCGAGCTGGTTGCGTGCCTCTACGAGCGGATAGGTCTCCATGACAGAACTGTACACACCTGCGGGTGTGTCGGGTGTGTATCGCGGCTACGCCGTTACCGCACTCGCCGGCGCCCCACGGCCCGGGCCCGTCGGGCCAGTCTCCGGACCGTCGCGTTGCGCGGGATGAAGGCGAGCTGGGTGGGGAGGGCGCCGGGGAGGGCCAGGGTGGTCAGGCGGCGGCGTTTGAAGTAGCGCCAGGTGTGCGGGGTCAGCTGGTGGGAGAGGTAGTGCTCGGCGGCGGGGCGCAGGTCGGGGCGGATCTCGGACTGCATCGCGTAGCCGACCGCCGCCACCAGCGCCGCCAGGTCGTGGGGCGGCTCCGGCGCCTCGCCCTCCGCGCCCTCCAGAGGTGGCAGCAGCGCGTCCACCAGCGTCACCGGTACCCGGTTGCTGTTCTGGTACGGGGTGAGGCGGTCCAGGAGCAGTTCCGTGCCGGTGCGGGCGACCGGGAGGCCGTAGAACGCGGACGCGGTCAGCAGCGCGGTGGAGAAGCAGCCGACCACCAGCGCGGGGGCGAGCCGCTCGTAGACGGCCTCGGCCGGCAGCGGGCTCTCCAGGACGGTCAGTTCCACGCCGAGCGTCACGGCCTCGGTGCGCAGCGCCTCGGTCCAGGCGGGCGGCGCCGAGGGGTGCGGCTTGAAGACGATCCGGTGGTGGCCGCGCGCGGCGGCGCCCCGCACCATGGCGAGGTGCAGCTGTTCCTCCTCGGCCTCGGTGAGGATCGAGAGCGCGGCCAGGTACTGGCCGAGCAGCAGGGCCGCGCCCTCGGGCACGTCGAGCCCGGCGCACTCGGCGGACAGCTCGCCCACCACCTTGGTGAAGGCCTCCGTCGGGATCACCTCCGGGGCCACCCCGAACTCACCGAGCAGCAGCGGCTCCAGGCCCGGCACCAGGTCCAGGTGGAGCACCCGCCGCACCCGCGAACCCACCAGCGGGTCCAGCTTGTTGCGGGTGGGGCCGTAGCTCATCAGCCCGTCCGCGTACACGTGCAGGGGCGCGTCCGGGAAGAGCTGGGCGACCGCGCCCGCCGGGTTGACCTGGATGGACTCCACGGCGAGCTCGATCCGGTCGTCGCCGAGGTCCCAGGCGCGCCGCAACTGCCGCTCCCACAGCGGGACGTCGTCCGCGCGCGGCGCCCAGCCGGCCGGGTGCATCGGCGCGATGGTCTCGTTCCACGACAGCACCCCGTCGAAGCGCCCGCGCAGGGCCGCGAAGCCCGGCATGGTGTCGAGGGAGGGCGAGGTCTCCGGGATGGGCGCGTTGTTGCTGATCAGGAGCAGGCGCCGGTCGGCGGGCCCGAAGCAGCCGCTGTCGATCGCGGCGGCCAGCGTCGCCGTCCCGTACACCGTCGTGGCCATGAAGATCTGCGTCGTACGCATCAGGCCGCCGCCCCCGCCGAAGTGAGGGAGCGGGTACGGACGCGCAGCCGCCGCAGCCGGGAGGCGCGGGCCGAGTCCATCGATTCGAGCGCCTCCTTGAGGACGTCCTGCGGCATTCTCCTCAGCGCTTCCGCACTTCTGCTCCGCAGTTCACGCGCCACGGCCGGTTCGAACCTTTCCCGGTTTCCCAGGTGGTGGGAGATGATGGCGCAGTACGTCCGTACCGCCTTCGGCAGCAGTTCCGTCGCGCGGGGATCCCGGGCCGTTTCCTCGATCACCTGGTCGAAAGCGCGGATGAAATCCAGCTGGCGCACATCGCCTATCTGGGTGAGCGACGTGGCCACTCCGCGCCGGTAGTGGACGCCGAGCAGACCCAGCACCGCGAAGGATTCCGCCTCCCGGTGCAGCCGCCAGATCCACGGCCGGTCCTCGGCCGTGCGCAGCCCGTCCGTGAAGTGCAGCAGCCCCCGCTCCACCAGCCGCCGGTGGTAGATCCCGGCCCAGGCGAACGCGTAGTCCACCGAGGTCGAGCGGGTGGTCGGCAGGATCGCCGTGCGCGGGTCCAGCACCTCGCCGCGCCGCCCGTGCGGCACCCGCTGCACCGAGCGCCGGGTGCCGGTGCACTGGACGTGGTCGGTGCGCAGGAAGTCGCAGCCGAACTCCTCGATGGCGGCGACCAGTTGGGCGTAGTAGCCGGGCGCCAGCCAGTCGTCCCCGTCGAGGAAGGTGACGTACTCGCCGCGCGCCGCGTCGATGCCGGTGTTGCGCGCGGTGGCGAGACCGCCGTTCTTCTCGTGGGTGAGGACCACCGCCCCCGGCAGCTCGCGCTCGGCGCGGGCCAGCAGCGCGGCCGTACCGTCCGAGGAGCAGTCGTCGACCAGCAGGAACTCGAAGTCCTCTCGCGCGTTGTCGCGCAGACTTCTCAGGGTGTCGGGGGCATAGGTGCGCACGTTGTAGAACGGCACGACCACGGAGAGCTTGACCACCCGGGTGACGCTAAAGCGGTGCCGCGTCATTCGCGCTGTCCGGGCGAGGGATGGTGGGTGAACAGTGGGCGACCGGGCTGTTAACCGGTCCGCCCCACGGCCCCTTTCCCCTTTCGTAGACGCGCTGTTAACCATCTGTTGCGGCCCAGTTGGGCCGCCAAACGGAATGGATTCCTAGCTTCTTCGACGTGCCGTCCGTTACGAATCCCACCGACACCGCGCCCCGGATCGCCGTTATCGCCGATTCCGACACCCGGTGGAAATGGGGTGCCCTCACCGCCCGCCGCGTCGCCGAGCGCCCGCCCGAGCTCAGCGGCTTCCTGCTGCGCGGCCGGGCCACCCCCACCCCGCGCCAGCTCGCCGAGGTCGGCGTCGACGCCGACGCGCTGCGCGAGGTGACGATGGCCGCGTTCCTGCACGCCGTCGAGCGCGAGCCGTACGACGTGGTGGTCCTCGCGCTGGTCGGCGGCGCCGCCCAGGCGGCCCTGCACGGCCTCGCCCGGCTGTGGCCGGCCGGGACCCGCAGGCCCGTCCTGGTCACCGGCTACGTCGGCGTCGTCTACGAGAAGCTCACCGACGGCCTGCTGCTGCGCCACGGCGCCGATGTGGTCCTCGCCAACTCCGCCCACGACGCCGCACGGTTCCGCGCGGTGTACGAGGGCGTGGGCGCCGACGCCTCGGCGGTCACCGAGGCCGCCCTGCCCTTCCTCGGGGGCGCGCCCCACCGGCCCGAGCCGGGCCGCGACACCCTCGTCTTCGCCGCCCAGCCGTCGGTGCCCGAGAGCCGCGCCGACCGGCTCTACCTGCTGCGGCGCCTGATCGGCCACGCCCGCCGCCACCCCGGCCGCGAGGTGCTGCTCAAGCTGCGCTCCAAGCCCGGCGAGCACACCACGCACATCGAGGAGCAGCCCTACCAGAAGCTCGTCCGCTCCCTCGAAGTGCCGCCCAACTTCCGTCTGGTCTACGGGAACATGGGCGAGGTCCTGGACCGCACCGACCTGCTCGTCACCGTCTCCTCGACGGCGGCCCTGGAGTCCCTGCACCGCTCGGTGCCCACCGCCGTCCTGACCGACCTCGGCGTACGCGAGGGCCTGGGCAACCACCACTTCGTCGGCTCCGGCTGCCTCGCCTCCTGGGACGAGCTGGACGCCGGCCACCGCCCGGTCCCGGACGCCGGCTGGCTCGCCGCGCAGGGGGTCGCGCCGGGCGTGGCGTACGGCACCGCCTTCGACGCGGCCCGCGCGCGCATCGCCGGCCTGCTGGCCCGCCCCGGACTGCCGCCCGTGCGCCCGTACTACACGCCCACCACCGCGCCCGGCTATCAGCCCGGCATCCTCGCCCGCCACCACCTCGCCCCCGACGGCACCCCGCTGCCGGGCGCCGCACCCGACACGGAGGCCACCGGCGTACGCCGCCTGGTGCGCGACGCCGTACGGGACGCGGCCCGCGGGGCCTACCGCCACGGAGTGCAGCGCGTGGCCCCGGTCATCCGCCGGATGGGAGAACTCTGATGAACGACCGGTCCACGCACCCCCGGCCCACCGCGGACCCCCGCCCCAGGAAGGTCCTGGCCGTGATCCCGGCCCGGGGCGGCTCCAAGGGCGTCCCCGGCAAGAACCTCGCCGCGGTCGGCGGCGTCCCGCTGGTCGTCCGGGCGGTACGGGCCTGCCTCGCCGCGCGCCACGTCACCGATGTGGCCGTCTCCACCGACGACCCGGCGATCGCCGCCGCCGCCGCGGCGGCCGGCGCCCACGTCGTCGTACGCCCGGCCGCCATCGCCGGGGACACCGCGACCAGCGAGGCGGCCGTGCTGCACGCCCTGGAAGGGCACGCGGACACCGACGTGGTGCTGCTCGTGCAGTGCACCAGCCCGTTCCTGAGCCACGAGGACGTGGACGGGGTCGCCGCGGCCGTCGTGGTGGACGGCGCCGACACGGCCGTCACCGTCGCCCCCTTCCACGGCTTCGTCTGGCGCGAGTCACCGGACGGCGGCGAGGGCCTGGGCCACGACAAGTCCTTCCGCCCGCGCCGCCAGGACCGCCCCCAGGACTTCCTGGAGACCGGCGCCGCCTACGCCATGGACGCCGAGGGCTTCCGCACCCACCGGCACCGCTTCTTCGGCCGCACCGCGCTGGTGCGCACCGACCCGGCCCGGGTCCTGGAGATCGACGACCCGCACGACCTGGCCCGCGCCCGCGCGCTCGCGCCGCTGCTCGACCCGGCCCGCACCCCGGCCCGCGACGAGGTGGACGCGGTCGTCCTCGACTTCGACGGCACCCAGACCGACGACCGGGTCCTCATCGACTCCGAGGGCCGCGAACTGGTCGCCGTGCACCGGGGCGACGGGCTCGGCGTCGCCGCCCTGCGCCGCTCCGGCCTGAAGCTGCTGATCCTCTCCACCGAGCAGAACCCGGTGGTCGCCGCCCGCGCCCGCAAGCTGCGGATCCCCGTACTGCACGGGGTCGACCGCAAGGACCTCGCCCTGAAGCAGTGGTGCGAGGAGAACGCGGTCGACCCGGCACGGGTGCTCTACGCGGGCAACGACGTCAACGACCTGCCCTGCTTCTCCCTCGTCGGCTGGCCGGTCGCGGTCGCCGACGCCCACGACTCCGTGCGCGCCGCCGCGCGCACGGTCACCGCCACCCCCGGCGGCGAGGGCGCGATCCGCGAGATCGCCGCCTGGCTCCTCGGACCCGAGCTCCACCACACCCCTGTGCCGAACCCCCCGCTCCACACCGCCACCGCCCAGTAAGGACACCCCTCATGAGCAACCGTCTGCGCACCTTCGGCAGCCGCATCGCCGGACCGGGTCAGCCGGTGTACGTCACCGGTGAGATCGGCATCAACCACAACGGTGACCTGGACAACGCCCTCGCCCTGATCGACGCCGCCGCCGACGCGGGCTGCGACGCCGTCAAGTTCCAGAAGCGCACCCCGGAGATCTGCACCCCGCGCGACCAGTGGGACATCGAGCGCGACACCCCGTGGGGCCGGATGACGTACATCGACTACCGCCACCGGGTGGAGTTCGGCGAGTCGGAGTACCGCGCCATCGACGAGCACTGCGCCAAGCGCGGGATCGACTGGTTCGCCTCCCCGTGGGACACCGAGGCCGTCGCCTTCCTGGAGAAGTTCGACCTGCCGGCCCACAAGGTCGCCTCCGCCTCGCTCACCGACGACGAGCTGCTGCGCGCCCTGCGCGGCACCGGCCGCACCGTCATCCTCTCCACCGGCATGTCCACGCCCCGGCAGATCCGGCACGCCGTCGAGGTGCTCGGCAGCGACAACATCCTGCTCTGCCACGCCACCTCCACGTACCCGGCCAAGGCCGAGGAGCTCAACCTGCGGGTGATCAACAGCCTGATGGCGGAGTACCCCAACGTCCCCATCGGCTACAGCGGCCACGAGACCGGCCTGCAGACCACGCTCGCCGCGGTCGCCCTCGGCGCCACCTTCGTCGAGCGCCACATCACCCTGGACCGCGCCATGTGGGGCTCCGACCAGGCCGCCTCCGTCGAGCCGGGCGGCCTGGCGCGCCTGGTCCGCGACATCCGCACCATCGAGGCCGCGCTCGGCGACGGCGTCAAGAAGGTCTACGAGTCGGAGCTCGCCCCGATGAAGAAGCTGCGCCGGGTCCCCGGGGTCGTCGCCGAGACCGAGGCCGAGACGGCCGGCGCCGACCGCGCGCCGGTCTCGGTCTGAGCCGGGCCGGCCGCCGTGCCTCGGGACACCTCCGCCACGCTCGCCTTCGTGGAGAGCCCGGTCCAGCTGCTCAACGTGCTGGAGTGGGCCCATTCCACGCGCCCGCTCCTGAACGGTGTGCCGGCCCAGCGGTCCGGGCCCCAGGACGCGGCGGCCGGCCACGACGACCTCACCGTCGTCGTCCTCTCGCCCACCGACCCGATGTCCCGAGGCCAGCTGCGCCGGATGGCGGAGCTGGCCCGCGAGGAGGGCATGCGGGTGCGCTGGGAGGAGGCCCGCGGCGGACCGACCGCCCCCCTGCGCACCATCGGGGGCCTCGCCACGCTGCTGCGCCGCGCCGACCGGATCGTCATCGGCGACCCGTTCTCGCGCTACGTCCACCTGCTGCTCACCGTGGCCCGCGCCCGTGACCTGGTCGTCGTGGACGACGGCACGGCCACCATGGAGTTCGTCGCCCAGCTGGGCAGCGGCGAGCGGCTGGTCCGCTGGCACCGGCGCGGCAGCCGGGCCGGGGCGCGGGATCTGCTCTTCGCCCCCTTCGCCGCCTCGGCGCGCCGTCGTCTCACCCCGGCGCGAGGCCGTACGGTCGAGGTGTTCAGCGCCATGCCCGTCCAGGCGCCGGAGGCGGTCACGGTCACCCCGAACACCTTCGGCTGGACCCGGGCCCGGTTCGGTCCGCCGCGCATCACCAAGGGCGCCGACATGGTGGGCACCTCGCTGGTGGAGACGGGCGTGGTCGACCCCGACCGCTATCTGGAGGCGGTCGCGGCCCTGGCCCGCACCCACGGCGCCACCCGGTACTTCGCCCACCGCCGCGAGTCCCCGGACAAGCTGCGCGCCCTGCACCGGCGGACCGGCCTGGAGATCGTCCGGCCGGACCTGCCGCTGGAGCTCATAGCCCGCCGGGGGCCCGTCGGGCGTACGGTCCTCAGCTTTCCCTCGACCGTCGTCCACACCCTGCCGCCGGCGCTCGCGGGCACCGGGGTGCGCCTGCTGGTCTGCGACATCGACCCCGGCTGGCTCACCGAGAACGCCTCGCCGCGCGCCCAGGGCTTCCTGGCGGACGTGACCGGCTCGGCCCGTACCGCCCACGGGCTGCGCATGGTCGCGGCCTGAGCGGGCATCCGCCCCCCGGGAAGCGGTCCGGCCGCGGCGTGAGCCCCGGCCGGGCGCCGCCACGCCCCGGCGCGGCGCCCCGGACCGGTGCGGCGCTGAGATCGCCCTGACAGGGCGCTGCGAAACCGCTGCGACCCGCCGGAGAAGCGGGCGGCGAGTTTACCCAGCCAGGAAGGCGGACAACCGCCGGGAGGACAGATTTCTTTCCCCTATCGGGCTGAACTTTTGTTGATCGACGGTTAGTTGGCCCTTGAAGGGGCCTACTCTTCAACAGGTGAACCAGTTGATGTCGCGCGCCTCCGACGAACCCGACGCCGAGCTGCCCGGGGAAGCCCCGTTGCCCGGGTTGCTCCCCGAGCCCCTGCGCGCCGAACTCATCGCCTTCCGCCGGGACTTGCACATGCACCCCGAGCTGGGAAACCAGGAGTTCCGCACCACCGCGGCGATCAAGAAGCGCCTTGAGGCGGCCGGGCTGAAGCCCCGGGTCCTCGACAGCGGTACCGGACTCCTGTGCGATGTCGGCACCTGGAAGGGGGGACGGCCCATGCTGGCGATCAGGGCGGACATCGACGCCCTGCCGATTCCGGACGCCAAGGTCAACACGTCGTACCGCTCCACCGTCCCCGATCGGGCGCACGCCTGCGGCCACGACATCCACACCACCACCGTGCTCGGCGCCGGGCTGGTCCTGGCCGACCTCGAACGCCAGGGGCTGCTGCCCAACCCGGTCCGGCTGGTCTTCCAGCCCGCCGAGGAGGTGCTGCCGGGCGGCGCCACCGACGCGATCCGCTCCGGCGCGCTCGACGGCGTGGGCAGGATCATCGCGGTGCACTGCGACCCGCGGGTGGACGCGGGGCGCATCGGGCTGCGGACCGGGGCGATCACCTCGGCCTGCGACCGGCTGGAGATCACCCTCGACGGGCCCGGCGGCCACACCGCCCGCCCGCATCTGACCACCGACCTGGTGACCGCCGCCGCCCGGGTCGTCACCGACGTGCCCGCGCTGCTCGCCCGCCGCATCGACGCCCGGGCGGGGCTCGCCGTCACCTGGGGCCGGATCGACTCCGGGCACGCCTGCAACGTCATTCCGATGCGCGCGGAGCTGGCCGGAACCGTGCGCTGCCTGGACCTGGACGCCTGGCGCGAGGCGCCCGACAAGGTGCACGCCGCGATCTACGAGGTCGCCACTCTGCACGGGGCGAAGCCCGAGATCAACTATGTCCCCGGCGTGCCGCCGGTGGTCAACGACCCGGCCGTGGCCGAACTGCTGCGCGACGCTCAGACGGCGCGCCGAGGGCCGTACGCGATCGAGGACACCGAGCAGAGTCTGGGTGGCGAGGACTTTTCGTGGTACCTGGAGCGCGTGCCGGGGGCGATGGCCCGTCTCGGCGTACGGACCCCGGGCTCCAACGCCCGTCTTGACCTGCATCGGGGTGATTTCGACGCCGATGAGGCCGCCATCAAGGTCGGGGTGGAGCTCTTCACTGCCGCTGCGCTGCTGGAAGGACACCGTTCGTAACCGGACACTTCATCGTCTGTTCGCGGCGATTCGATAACGGCTTCCGAACAGGTCTTTACGCGACATCTACGCGCGTTACGATCCGACGCGAAACCAGCGCCGGTAGGGGCGCTCTCGGTTCGTTTTGAAGGGACCTCCTCGTGCGCCGGGTATCCAAGATCGCTGCGGCCGGTATCGCCACCGCCGCGCTCGCTCTTTCCGCCACCGCGTGTGGCAGCACGTCCTCCGAGAAGGACAAGGACTCCTCCGCGTCGTCCAGCGCGGGCGGCAAGGGCGTCAAGGTCGGTGTCGCGTACGACGTCGGCGGCCGTGGCGACCACTCGTTCAACGACTCCGCCGCGCGCGGCATCGACAAGGCCAAGGGCGAGTTCGGCGGTGACATCAAGGAGCTGACCGCCAAGACCACGGACACCGAGGCCGACCGCGTCCAGCGCCTCACCGACCTGGCGCAGGCGGGCTACAACCCGGTCATCGGCATCGGCTACGCCTACGCCAACTCGATGAAGCAGGTCGCCGCCAAGTACCCGAACACGACCTTCGGCATCGTCGACTCGGTCGTCGAGGGCGCCAAGAACGTCGACAACATCGTCTTCACCGAGGAGCAGGGCTCCTACCTCGCGGGTGTCGCCGCGGCGCTGAAGTCCAAGACGGGCCACATCGGCTTCATCGGCGGTGTCGACGTTCCGCTGATCAAGAAGTTCGAGGCGGGCTTCATCCAGGGCGTCAAGGACACCAAGCCGTCCGACACCGTCCAGCCGCAGTACCTGTCGCACGGCTCGGACACGTCCGGCTTCGCCAGCCCCGACAAGGGCAAGGAAGCCGCCCAGGGCATGCTCGACAAGGACATCGACGTCATCTACACCGCGGCCGGCTCCTCCGGCACCGGCGCCATCGAGGCCGTCGCGGGCAAGAAGGGCGCCTGGGCGATCGGCGTCGACTCGGACCAGTACAACCAGGCCTCCCTGGGCAAGTACAAGTCCGCGATCCTGACCTCGGTCGTCAAGAACGTCGACGTCGGCGTCTACGACCTGGTCAAGTCCGTCAAGGACGGCAAGCCGCTGACCGGCACCAACAGCTACTCGCTGGCCAAGGGCGGCGTCTCGCTCGCCACCAGCGGCGGCTTCATCGACGACATCAAGGCCCAGCTCGACGCGGCCCAGAAGAAGATCGTCGACGGTTCGGTCAAGGTCAAGACCACCCCGTGATCCCCGCCGTGACCCGGCCCCGTCCTCGGGGCCGGACCACGTCACGGCATTGAACGACCACGGGCTCGGCGGGGAGGGTGAGCCCCCTCCCCGCCGAGCCCATAACGATGTGTCAACTCTACGCGCGTAGGCGGGAGTTGGCGCGCTAGCGTCACCACGCCCTCTGCCCCCACCCCCCTCCTTCTCGTAGGAG